>NZ_JBRREB010000012.1:0-89874 GCF_056759995.1 Stenotrophomonas sp. STEN030
GGTGTGGGGTGCGGCCTTTGTTTGGGGGGGGCGGTCAGGTGTGGGGTGGTGGGCCCTACCCTTTCCGCGGCTCGGTCTGGTGGGCCCCCCCACTACAGGGGCAACAGCGTTGCCGAGCATGGCTCGGCACTACACAAGATCGATGCGGCACTACACACTGCCGCCCAAGCACAGACAGGAGCTCCGCCCATGACGAAGTCCTTCCACAAGCGCAGCCGCGCGCCGTGGCTCAGCAGCTGCGTATTGCTGGGCATGTCCGCCCTGCAGGTGCAGGCTGCTGACACCACCTCCGCCCCTTCGCTTGTCCCCCTGCCCGCCAGCTACCAGGCTGACGGCGGCAAGGACTTCGTGTTGAAGAGTTCCGCCCGCGTCGGCGGCAACGACGAAGCAGCACGCCGCGCCGCCGCGCAATTCGTGACCCTGCTCAAGCAGAACGGCGGCCCGACCCTGGCCATTGCCGACAATGCTGGCAGCGCGCAGATCCGCTTCCGCCTCGATCCTTCGGCAACCAACACGGCTGAAGGCTACGCACTGAAAGTCTCCAACACCGGCATTGATGTCAGCGCCGGTGATGATGTCGGCCTGTTCTATGGCGCGGTCACCGCCGCCCAGCTGCTGACCGGCAACACGCCCGGCCACGTCGCCGCCGCCACCATCGCTGACACCCCGCGCTTCCCGTGGCGTGGCTTCATGCTCGACTCGGCGCGCCACTTCCAGAGCATGGACGAGATCAAGAAGCTGCTCGATGCGATGGCGCAGCACAAGCTCAATACCTTCCACTGGCATCTGACCGATGACCAGGGCTGGCGCATGGAGATCAAGCGCTACCCCAAGCTCACCGAAGTTGGCAGCTGCCGTGTGCCGCTGGGTGATGCCGGCCGCAACGCCGCTACCGGCGAACCGCGCCAGTACTGCGGTTACTACACGCAGGAGCAGATCCGCGAAATCATCGCCTACGCCGCCGAACGCCACATCCAGGTAATCCCGGAAATCGACGTTCCCGGCCATGCCACCGCCGCCATCGTTGCCTATCCGGAGCTGGGCACCACCGACCAGAAGCTGGTCATCGACAACCAGTGGGGCGTTTTCCCGAACCTGTTCAACACCGAGGAAAGCACCTTCCAGTTCCTGGAAAACGTGCTGGAAGAAGTGATTGAAATGTTCCCGTCCAAGTACGTGCACGTCGGTGGCGACGAGGCCGTCAAGGATCAGTGGATCGCTTCCAAGCGCGTGCAGGAACGCATGCGTGAGCTCGGCGCCAAGGATGAAATGGAGATGCAGAGCCATATCATCAAGCGTCTGGAGAAGTTCCTGGAGCAGCACGACCGCCGCCTGATCGGCTGGGATGAAATCCTCGAAGGCGGCCTGCCGCCGGAAGCAACGGTAATGTCCTGGCGTGGTACCGAAGGCGGGCTCAAGGCTGCCAGCGAAGGCCACGATGTGGTGATGTCGCCGGTCACCCACATGTACATGGATTACCTGCAGACCGAATCACCGAACGAGCCGGCGGGCCGTCCGACCACCATCACCCTGCAGAAAGCCTACGAGTTCGAGCCGGTGCCGGCCGAACTTGCTGCCGACAAGCGCGCACACATCCTTGGCCTGCAGGCCAATATGTTCAACGAGCACACCCGCAACGACCAGAACCTGGAGCACAACCTGTTCCCGCGCCTGGCCGCGGTCGCCGAAACCGGTTGGAGCCCGCAGGAAAAGCGCAACTTCGGCAATTTCCTGCAGCGCCTGCCGCAGCAGCTGCAACGCTATCAGGCGATGAACATCGCCTATGCGAAGACGCCGTTCCAGGTCGACATGCTGGACAAGGGCGAACACCGTACTGGCGCGGTGCAGGTGAGCTTGAACAATCCGCTCGGCTACCCGCTGCATTACACGCTGGATGGCAGCGCAGTCACCGCCAGCTCGCCACTGTACGCGCAGCCGCTGCAGTTGAAGGTGCCGGTGCAGGTACAGGCCGCTGCGTTCTTCAACGGCAAGCCGCTGGCAGCAGCCAATACCTTCAAGCTGGATGCCGCCTCGCTGCTGGTCCGCGAAGACACCCAGCTCGGCCTGTGCCCGAATGGTGGCAAGTTGCTGCTGCGGCTGGAAGACGACGGCCCGGCCGAGGGCGAGCGCGAAGTGTTCAACGTCAACATCTTCAACCCGTGCTGGTTGTGGAGCGATGTTGATCTGTCGGACGTGACCCGCATCAAGGTGCGTGCCGGTCGTATTCCGTACAACTTCCAGCTGGCCCACGACGAGCCGTCGCGCAAGTTCGCGCCGGCACGTACTGCCCATGGCGAACTGGAAATCCTCGCCAACTGCGAAGGCAAGCCGCTGGCCTCGGTGCCGTTGCCGGCCGAGCCGAATGCCGACGGCTTCCTCGAACTGGACGCCAGCATCACCGCACCGGCAACACGCGGCGACCTGTGCGTACGCTTCACCGGCGACACCCGCCCGAACATGTGGACGCTGGACTGGATCAAGCTCGAACCGGCCAAGTAATCCACACAGCGGTTTGTTGTAAGCACAAGGCCACCGCATGCGGTGGCCTTGTGCTGTCTGCCGTCAGCCCGTCGGAAATTCCCGAATTTGTGCGGGGCTGTAGGAGCGGTGTAAGCCGCGAAGCAACGGATCCAACAGCCGGCAGAAGCCCTGTACATCAACTCACCGATGCCCGTAACCGATCGGGATACAGAAAAGCCCTCCATTTCGTTGCCTCCGGCTTCGCGGCTTACGCCGCTCCTACAGTGGGTCTGGGCGTGCCAAAAAATTTCACAGGACTTCATCAGCCCCGTGGGGCCAAACGCAAAATCGCTCATGGATTTCACATGAAACAAAAATAGTCACTGAAATCATTGATATATAAGCACTACCGACTGAGCCCGAGCTCTGAAAATTTTTTGCACTGCGCCTTGACATCGTTGTCACGAAGCACGGACACTCCGCATGCCGCAACGCCAACAGGTGTCGCGCCAACTTCCAGGGGACGTGCGTGGTTGCCAGCCGGAATCCAACAGCCAAGCTGACCACTCCTACATCTGCCGCGCCGCTGCTGGCCGCCGATGTGGGTGGCACCCACGTCCGCGTAGGCCTGGTGCAGCCAGGCAGCAACCCCAGCGCACCGATGCAGCTGCTGGCCTACCGCCAGTACCGCTGCGCCGACTACCCGGACCTGAGCAGCATCCTTGCCCAGTTCCCGGTTGACCGCGCCACCGTGCGCGAATGCGCCATCGCCAGTGCCGGTTACGCCCTGCCCGATGGCACGGTGATCTCAGCCAACCTGCCGTGGCCGCTGTCGTGCAACCGCATCCGCGATGACCTCGGCTTCGCCGCGGTGCATCTGGTCAATGATTTCGAAGCCGTCGCCCATGCCGCCGCACATATCGATGCCAGCGACGCACTACTGCTGAGCGGCCCTGCCGTCGCCGCCGAGGGACCGGTACTGATCGTGGGCCCCGGCACCGGCCTGGGCGCGGCACTGTGGATTCCCAATGGCAGCCGCTCGATGGTGCTGGCCACTGAAGCCGGACAAGCCTCGCTGAGCGCCAGCACCGCACTGGAAGTCGCCGTGCTGCAGCAGATGCTGCGCGGGCGCAACCATGTCGCCATCGAGCACGCCTTGTCTGGCCCGGGCCTGCTCAACCTGTACAACGCACTGTGCGCCGTGTGCGATACCGCGCCCGTGCACGCCACCCCCGACGCAATCAGCGCTGCTGCCTGCGATGGCAGCGATCCGGTTGCCCAACAAACGCTGCAGCTGTTCTGCGCGATTCTCGGCTCGACCATCGGCGACATGGCGCTGCTGTACGGCGCCCAAGGCGGCATCTACCTGGCTGGCGGCATCCTGCCCAAGATCAGCCAGTTCCTCATCAACAGCAGCTTCGCCGAGCGATTCCTCAACAAGGGACCGATGCGCGAAGCGCTGCAACGCATCCCCGTGAAGTTGGTAGAGCACGGGCAACTGGGCGTCATCGGCGCCGCCAGTTGGTATCTGGGACGCAGGGAAATCGATCCCAGCGCACCGCACTCGGCAGTAACGCAGGCGCATGCGGCAGCCAGCCCATGCGCCGCTTCCAGCGACACAACTTCCGGCCAGTTCGCCGGCATCCATCAATGATGAGGAGAGACATCATGAGGTACCGCAAGTCCGTACTATCCGCCGCCATCGTCACCTGTCTGAGCTTTTCCGCGCACGCGCAGGAAGCCAGCAAGGAAGCTACCGAGCTTGACCGCGTTGTCGTCACCGGCATCCGCGCCAGCCTGCAGCAGTCGCTGGAAACCAAGCGCAACGCCGATGCCATCGTCGACGTGATCACCGCCGAGGACGTGGGCAAGTTCCCGGCCACCAACGTCGCCGAAGCGATGACCCTGATCCCGGGCGTCACCATCGACCGCGCGTATGGCCAGGGCGAGAAGGTGTCGATCCTCGGCACCGACCCGGCCTTGAACCGCACCCTGCTCAACGGCCAGTCCATCGCTTCGGGCGACTGGAACATGTCCGACTTCCCGACCCGCACCTTCAACTACTCACTGTTGGCGCCGGAACTGGTCGGTAAGGTCGAAGTATTCAAGTCGCCGGAAGCACGCCTGGATGAAGGCTCGATCGGCGGCACCGTCAACATCTCCACGCGCAAGCCCCTGGACATGCCGGAGAAGGTCAGCGTCAGCGGTCGCGTCAGCTACGGCCGCAACGATCGCGTCGACAAGACCGACCCCAGCGCCTCTGCTGCCTTCGGCTGGAAGAACCAGGCCGAAAACTTCGGCTTCATCCTCTCGGCACAGGCCAGCAACGAAAGCATCCGCCGTGACGGCATCGAGTCCTACGGCACCGTCACCGCCAAGAACTACCGCGATGGCGTCGATGGCGCAGCGGGCTCGGTCAACAACACCGGTGTCGACTGGTCGGTTCCGCCGCTGCCCAATGGCCAGCAGCCGCAGAAGCCCGGCACCTGCCAGGGCGCCTGTGCCGACGCCTTGAACGCCAACCCGAACGCAGTGGGCCCGAGCTCGATGAGCGCGCACTTCTTTGAACAGAAGCGCAAGCGCAACACCTATTCGGCATCGCTGCAATTCAAGCCGGTCGAGCAGCTGAACATCGAGTTCAACGCCTTGAAGGTCGACGCGAACTTCGACCACATGGCGCAGTCCATGTTCGTCTGGCCGGGCAATACCTATGGCGGCCTGATGACGATGACCGATGTCACCATCAAGGACGGCTTGATTACCAGTGGTACGCACAAGAACGGCCGCGTGGCGTTCGATCTGCAGAACCGCCGGGCCAAGGTCGAGTCGGAAACCTACGACATCAAGGCCGACTGGAACGATGAGCGCTGGTTCGCCTCCACCCATATCGGCCGCACCAAGGCCGAAGGTGGCCCGAAGCAGGTCTATGGCAGCTTCCTGGCCAACGCCGACTACACCTGGTCGATCGAAAATGGCCCGAACAAGCCGGGCAGCGTCACCTTCCACGGCAAGAACCCGTTCACCGATCCGGAAGCCTTCCGCATGGATGGCGGCTATGCCGATCCGTGGCACACCAACCCGCCAGCCCAAGGCAACTGGGCATCGGGCTGGGGCGGCAACCTGGTGGAAAAGCCGACCCTGGACAAGGAAACCTACGGCCAGCTGGACTTCGGCCTGAAGCTGGATTCGCCGGTCTACCTGATCCGCGCGGGCTACAAGCAGCGTTCGCATGAAACCGGCCAGATCCAGCGCGGCGTGACGCTGGCATCGATCCAAGGCTATGGCGATGCCACCGCCTCGATGTTCAACCCGCGTCCGCTGCCGGGCAACTATCTGAGCGGCTTCGGCGGCTATGGCGACCTCGCCGACCGCTTCACCATCGATGGCTGGGCATTGGCCGACTACATCTCCAGCAACAAGTGGCTGGCACCGTGGCAGACTGCGCCGGTCCCGACCACGCTGGGCAATGCGGAGTTCGCCCGCAACACCTGGACCATCGAAGAAGACATCAAGGCCGCCTACGTGCAGGCCGACTTCAGCTTCGACCGCCTGCGCGGCAACATCGGCATGCGCTATGTACAGACCGAAGTGGGCAGCGGCGCGTGGATCTGCACCGTCAACAACCCGAAGGATTGCACTGCAGACAAGTACGAGTGGCGGGTCAAGCCGAGCAAGTACAACAACGCACTGCCCAACCTGAACCTGGTCTACGACGCCACCGACGAGCTGGTGCTGCGCTTCTCCGCGGCCAAGACCATGGCCCGTCCGAGCTACGCCGACGTGTCCAGCTACCTGTGGCTGTCCGATCAGCAGCAGACCGGCGGCGGCGGCAACCCGGACCTGAAGCCCTACCTGTCCACCAACCTGGACTTCTCGGCCGAGTGGTATTTCTCGCAGAACGCAATCCTGGCCGGCTCGCTGTTCTACCGCGACATTTCCGACTACATCCTGATGGCAACCCGCGAGGAATCGCACTGGAACATCAACCAGGGCAAGGAAACCATCTATCGGGTTGATCGTCCGCAGAATGCCGGCGACGCCAAGATCAAGGGCGCGTCCCTGGCGTGGCAGCAGAACTTCGGCATGGGCTTCGGCATCGTCGCCAACTACACGTACTCCAATGGCGAGGCCACCAATGGCCGTCCGCTGCCGTACAACTCGAAGAACCAGTTCAACATTGCCCCGTTCTTCGAAAACGACAAGTTGGCAGCCCGCATCACCTACAACTGGCGCGACAAGTACTTCACCAACGTCAGCGGTGGTCGTGACCTGTGGACCATGGACTACACATCGGTCGATGCCTCCATCTCCTACAAGATCACCGACAACCTGACCGTTGCCCTGGAAGGCATGAACCTGCTCGATGAGGAGTACCACTCGTACTCCGGCACCGAGCAGCTACTGCGCGGCGCCTACCTGAGCGGCCGTCGTTACAACGCTTCGCTGCGCTTCGCCTTCTAAGCCAGCACCAACGCACTACCGTTTCCGCTGTTCTTTCTCCTCCAGCGGGCCTGGGTTTTCCAGGCCCGCTTTTTTTGTGCCCGCAACAGCCCGACGGCGGCGAAGCGGAACCCAAATTACCAATGAATTGAAGCTGAATATAATTTTCATAGATGAAAATAATATCTTCAATATCTCTCAAGAGGACTTGAAATAAAAAACAATTTCAACGCAATTACCGCGCAAAACAAGCAATAAATGCCTGAAAAAGATCTCTTTGGCCTTATTTTTTTCATGAAAATTATTTTTGCAAAACACCAAAAAGCCGAGCAAACTCCAGTCCTGGCTGAACACCGGTAGTCCCGCGCTCCACCCAACGCATCGAGGCATGACGTGGACAAGCATCGCCAGCTACACCTTCGCTTTTTCCACGTCGTCGGCCTGTATCGCAGGGCGGCCGCGCGCGACTTCATCTCCATTACCGCCACTGACTGACGCCAGGTTCCACGCGGTCGGCCAGCTCGGTGACCGCGATCAACTATCCGCACGCCCGCCGGGCTACGGCAATCACTGACCGGCACGCATTTGCCGGCCATCCATCAGCAAAGGGAGAGAGACCTTTGAACCACCGCAAGTCGCCACTCACCGCCGCCATCATCAGTTGTCTGGCAATCAGCTTCTCCGCTGCCGCCCAGGACGCGCAGAAAGAAGCAACCGAGCTTGACCGTGTCGTTGTCACCGGCATCCGCGCCAGCCTGCAGCAGTCGCTGGAGACCAAGCGCAATGCCGACGCCATCGTCGACGTCATCACCGCCGAAGACGTGGGTAAGTTCCCGGCCACCAACGTCGCCGAAGCGATGACCATAATCCCCGGCGTCGCCATCGACCGCGCCTTCGGTCAGGGCGAGCGCGTCAGCATCCTCGGCACCGATCCTTCGCTCAACCGCACCCTGCTCAACGGCCAGACCATCGCCTCGGGCGACTGGAACATGTCCGACTTCCCGACCCGTACCTTCAACTACTCGCTGCTGGCACCGCAGCTGGTCGGCAAGATCGAGGTATTCAAGTCACCCGAAGCGCGCCTGGACGAAGGCTCGATCGGCGGCACCGTGATGATCAGCACGCGCAAGCCCCTGGACATGGAGAAGTCACTGACCATCTCCGGCCAGGTCGGCATGACCCGCAACGAAGTAGCCAGCTCCAACGACCCGAACGCCGCACTGCTGCTGGGTTGGAAGAACCAGGCCGAGAACTTCGGCGTGGTGTTCTCGGCACAGCGTGACGAGGAAAACATCCGCCGCGAAGGCTACGAGGCATTCAACGTCATCACCGCCAGCGCGTTCAATGCGTCCATCGCCAACGGCAATTGTGCTGGCGCCTGCGCCGACGCAATCCGCGCCAACCCGAACGCGATCGGCGTCAACTCCGCCGGCGCGGCGTTCTTCGAGCAGGACCGCAAGCGCGACACCTATACCCTGAGCCTGCAGGCCAAGCCGGTTGAAAAGCTCGACATCGAGTTCAACGCCTTCGCCATCGATGCCAGCTATGACCATCAAACCCACCCGATGTTCATCAACCAGGGCAACAACTTCCACAGCGGCGGCAGGCTGACCGACATCACCATCAAGGATGGCATCGTCACTGGCGGCAAGATGAAGAACGCGCTGTCGATCTTCGACCTGCAGAGCCGCTGGGCCGAGACCAAGTCGCGTACCTACGACCTGAAGGCTGCATGGAACGACGAGCGCTGGTCGCTCAGCACGCAGCTCGGCAGCACCCGCGCCGATGCTGGCCCGCGCCAGTTCTACAGCGAGTTCCTTGCCCACACCGACTATGAATGGAAGGTCCAGAACTCCGACACCAATCCATTTGAAGTCAGCTTCCCGAACGGCAATCCGTTCACCGATCCGTCGCTGTTCCGCTTCGAAGGCTGGGCCGGCAACGTGGTCGAGAAGCCGACCGTGGACAAGGAAAAGTATGGGCAGATCGACTTCGGCCTGAAGCTCGACTCGCCGGTCTACCTGCTGCGTGTCGGCTACAAGCAGCGCGATCACTTCGTCGGCCAGGTACAGCGCGGTTTCGGCCTCAACACTGCCGCCACCAACAGTGCCGGCGAGTTCGGCCCGCGCCCGATGCCGGGCGATTACCTTTCCGGGCTCGGCAACGGCGGCGCGCTCGGCGATCGTTTCACCGTCGACCCCGCCAAGCTGTACGAGTGGATCATGAGCGGCAAGTGGCTGGCCCCTGGCGCATCGATGCCGGCACTGTCACCGTTCAACTCCGGCGAGTTCGCCCGCAACACCTGGTCGATCGAGGAAGACAGCAAGGCGCTCTACGCCCAGGCTGATTTCAGCTTTGATCGCCTGCGCGGCAACATCGGTGTTCGCTACGTGCGCACCGAAACCACCAACGAGGGCTACACCTGCGCCAACAACGTGAATCCCTGCCCGCAATGGGAGACCGTCGTTGCTGGCAAGAAGTACAACAACGTACTGCCCAACCTCAACCTGATCTACGACCTCAACGATGATGTGGTGCTGCGCTTCTCTTCGGCCAAGGTCATCGCCCGTCCGAACTATGCGGACATGTCCAGCTACATCTGGCTGACCGACCTGAACCTGTCCGGCGCCGGCGGCAACCCCGACCTGGATCCTTACCAGTCCACCAACTTCGACTTCTCCGCCGAGTGGTACCTGTCGGAGAACGCGATCCTTGCCGCGTCGCTGTTCTACCGTGACGTCAAGGATTACATCCTCAATCAGTCGCAGAAAGAGAGCCACTACAACATCAACCAGAACCGTGACGATCTGTATGACGTAACCCGTCCGCAGAACGCCGGCAATGCCAAGGTCCGCGGTTACTCGCTGGCATGGCAGCAGGGCTTGGGCGCTGGCTTCGGCATCGTCGCCAACTACACCTTCTCCGATGGCGAAGCCGATGATGGTCGCCCGCTGCCGTTCAACTCCGAGCACCAGTTCAACATCAGCCCCTACTTCGAACAGGGCAATTGGAGCGCACGGGTCACCTACGGCTGGCGCGACAAGTACTTCACCCGCATGGCCGCGGCCAATACCCAGGTATGGACCGATGACTACGGCTCGCTGGATGCGTCCGTCGGCTATCGTGTCAACGAGAACCTGGCGATCCAGATCAATGCCATGAACCTGCTCAACGAGAACTATCACAGCTACTTCGGCAGCAAGCTGCTCACCAATGGCCTGTACACCACCGGCCGTCGCTACATGGCCTCGCTGCGCTTTGATTTCTAAGCCGCGTTGCCGCTGATGCCGTACCGCGGGCCCGGTTCACCGGGCCCGCACCCATCCTTCGTACTGAACGTCCTACGACCCTTGCCGGGCCACCATGACACGCACATCCCTTCGCAGCAGTGCTCCTGTACAGCGCCAGCACCACGGCTGGTCACTCCTGCTGCTTGCCTGCTTGTTTGCAATCAGTAACCTTGCCCACGCCCAGGTAACCGACCTCTCTGGCTATTGGCTCGGTGAGATCGGCAGCGCGCGCGAGAAAGTTGCGATCGGGCTGGAACTCAAGGCCGATGCCAATGGTCGCTACGACATGCGGATCGACCTGCCGATGGCTCATCTGCAGAGCCTGCCACTGCATGGCAAGGCGGATTTCGACAACAACGTGCTGGCGCAGCGCGCCATGCACATGACACTGCGGCAACACGGCGACCGCCTCTCCGGCAGCCTGTTCGCTGACGGCGAGCAGGTCAGCCTGCGCCGCAGCACCCGCGACCAGCTGCCCGCCGCAACGTCGCCCCCCACGGATTTGAAAACATTGCCGGCGCCGCGCTGGAGCACGCGCCTGGGCGGGCAGATATTCGCTTCGCCAGTGACCCGCGACGGCATCGCCTATATCGGTACAACCGCAGGCGCGGTCTCGGCGGTAAAGCTCGACGATGGCGCGGTACTGTGGACCACCACCACCGGCTACCCGGTGTATGCCAGTGCCCTGCTCACCGCCGATGCGGTTTTCGTAACCAGCGACGGCGGCTACCTGCATCGCCTCGACCGCAGAACCGGGCACGAGCAATGGCGCTCTTCCATCCAGGGCAGCCAAACCAGTCGCGAACCGCCACAACCACAACTTGCCGCCTGGGAGTGGCAGGCGCCGCGCCCTTTGCTGATAGATGGCCAGCTGTATGTCGGCGGCGCCGACGGCAGCGTGCAGGCACTGGATGCCGGCACTGGTGCAATGCGCTGGAAGACCCAGCTGCGTGATCGCATTCAGCACAGTCCAGCCAGCGATGGTGGGCAGCTATTCGTCGTCACCGAAGCCGGCATCGTACAGGCGCTGGCGCTGCACGATGGCAAGCCTGCGTGGCAGTACCGCATGAGCTCGCGGCCCGGCGCGGCGCCGATGGTGCATGCCGGCCGCGTATTCGCCAACGACCGCAGTGGTGTGCTGCACGCGATGCATGCCGGCAATGGAAGCCCACTTTGGCGCACCCAGTTCTGGACATCGTGGATCGAATCGGAGCCCGCCTTCGACGGCGACACGCTGTACATCGGCTCTTCCGATCTGCGCAAGATCAGCGCGATCGATACCCGTAACGGCCACGTTCGCTGGCGCACCGACGTAGGTGGATGGAGTTGGGGCACACCACTGCCGACCGGCGATTTCCTGATTGTCGGCATGGCCGCGGGCAAACCGTATTTCCTCGAGCACAGCGCCGGCATCGGGCTGATTGATCGCCGAGATGGGCGTCTGTTGGCGCGCTATCCGATGCCGGCCGGCCATGGTTTCCAATGGGGTATCGCAGGCAGCGTCGCCACGGATGGTACGACGCTCGCTGCAGCCGACATCGAAGGTGTGCTGATGGGTTTCGCGCTGGATGCGATGATCCCAGCGCACACGATCACTTCTTCCCTGCCATCACCTGCCGCACTGCAGGCCAGTTTCGCTTTGCCTTCCTCCCCCCGTGGATCGCAGCAACCGTAACTTCAACCGCAAACGCAACACCGTGCGGCTGCATGCCAGCCGACATTTCAAAGAGGATTCACGATGACCGGACACCGACTCTCCACCCATGCACTGCACGCCGCACTGCTGCTTGCGCTCGCCGCCACCAGCGGTCAAGCACTAGCCGCCACCAATACCGCGCCGGCTGCGTCGCAACTACCGGTGGAAGTCACAGGTGCCAGCATCATTCCGCGCCCGGTATCGGTGCTGCCAGGCAACGGCCGCTTCAGCGTCGATGCCTCCACCCGCGTGATCGCTGCCGACGGCGCCAGCGAAGTCGCCACACAGTTCACCCAGCTGCTGGCGCGCACCACACCGCTGCGGCTCACGCCCAGCAGCACTGGCCAAGCCAAGGGCGCAATCCAGTTCCGCATCAACAAGCCTGCCTCCAATGCAGCTTCACCGGAGGGCTACACGCTGCGCATCAACAACGATGGCGTGCTGGTCGAAGCCGGGGATGCACGCGGCCTGTTCTATGGCGCGATGTCACTGTGGCAGCTGCTTGCTGGTGCGCCTGCGAACAGCATCAGCCTGGCGGCGATGCAGGTCGAAGATGCACCGCGCTTCAGCTGGCGCGGCTTCATGCTCGACTCGGCGCGACACTTCCAAAGCATCGACGACATCAAGCTGATCCTCGATGCGATGGCCACGCACAAGCTCAATACCTTCCACTGGCATCTCACCGATGACCAGGGCTGGCGCATGGAAATCAAGCGCTACCC
This sequence comes from Stenotrophomonas sp. STEN030, assembly GCF_056759995.1. Lineage (NCBI taxonomy): Bacteria > Pseudomonadati > Pseudomonadota > Gammaproteobacteria > Lysobacterales > Lysobacteraceae > Stenotrophomonas > Stenotrophomonas sp. STEN030. The sequence goes on from NZ_JBRREB010000012.1 coordinate 12,609, forward strand.
GAAGCTGACCGAAGTGGGCAGCTGCCGTGCTGCCGCTGGCGAAGCCGGCGTTGGTGCTGACGGCAAGCCGCATCTGTATTGCGGCTTCTACACCCAGGATCAGATCCGCGATGTGGTGGCCTATGCCGCCGCACGCCACATTACGGTTGTGCCCGAGATCGACGTACCTGGTCATGCGCAGGCCGCAGTTGCCGCCTATCCGGAGCACGGCGTTGTCGATGGCCCGACCAAACCGTCGGCCAACTGGGGTGTGAACCCCTATCTGTTCAACCCGCGCGAGGAAACCCTGCAGTTCCTGGAAAACATCCTGGCCGAAGTGCTGGAAATGTTCCCCGGCCAGTACATCCATATCGGTGGCGACGAGGCGGTGAAGTACCAGTGGCAGGATTCGCCGCAGGTGCAGGCCTATATCCGCGAGCTGGGCCTGAAGGACGAGGAAGCACTGCAGTCGCATATGCTCAAGCGGCTGGAAAAGTATCTTGAAGACCACGACCGCAAGCTGATCGGTTGGGACGAAATCATCGAAGGCGGCTTGCCGCCGCAGGCCACGGTGATGTCGTGGCGTGGTATCGAAGGCGGCATCGAAGCGGCCACGCATGGCCACGACGTGGTGATGACGCCGGGTAACACCTTGTACCTGGATTTCCTGCAGACCAATCTGCCGGAAGAACCGACAGGCCGCCCCAAGTTCACCTCGATGCAGCGCGTGTACGCGTTTGATCCGGTGCCGGCCGAGCTGACCCCGGCGCAGCGCAAGCACGTGATCGGCGTGCAGGCCAATATGTGGACCGAGCACACCCGCAACGGCAAGGACCTCAAGCACAATGTGTTCCCGCGTCTGGCTGCGCTGTCCGAGATCGCCTGGACGCCGCTGCAGAACAAGAGCTACGACGACTTCCTCGCGCGCCTGCCAGCACAGCTGCAGCGCTACAAGGCGCAGGGCATTGGCTACGGCCAGACCGCCTTGTCGGTGGCGATGAAGCGCCAGGATGACCGCGCCGCCGGCAAGGTGACGGTGGAGTTGTCCAACCCACTCAGCTACCGCGACATCCGCTACACCACCGATGGCAGCACGCCGACCGCGCAGTCAGCGGCCTATCCCGGCGCACTGACCTTGCCGGTGCCGACCGTGCTGACCGCGCTGACCTTCTTCAACGGCAAGCCGGTGGCCGACAAGCCCAGCCAATGGAACTTCGATGCGCAGTCGCTGCTGACCCGCACCGACAAGACCCTGGCGCAATGCCCGCAGGGCGGCCGCCTGTTGCTGCGCCTGGTCGACGACAACCCGCTGCACGGCGAGCGTGACAACTTCGACGTCACCATCTTCAACCCGTGCTGGTTGTGGGAAGACGCGCAGCTGCAGGACATCGGCTCGGTGAAGGTGCGCGCTGGTCGCATTCCCTACAACTTCGGCCTGCTGCGCCCGGAGGAAGCCAAGCGCGGCTTCCGCAAGCCGGTAAGCCAGTACGGCGAATTTGAAGTGCGTGCCGGCTGCGAGGGCCGCGTGCTGGCCACGGTGCCGCTGCCGCAGCAACCGGGCAAGGATGGCTTCATTGAACTGGAGGCTCCGCTGCAAGCCGGGGCCGGGCAGATCACCGATCTATGCATGACCTTCAGCGGCGATACCCGTCCGCAGATGTGGGTGCTGGATCAGGTGCAGCTGCAGCCGAAGCAGTAAGGCCCGGGGAGAAATCGCCGGGAAGGCGCGGTGCGGTACGTGAGTCCTCTCCACCCACGTCCCGCACCGCACCGACTTTGCAAAATCACCGGCACCTCGACGGTGCCTGTGATGGCGCAACGTAGCAGCCACGGGCCGCCTGCGTAAGTGCCAAAACAGCGGAAATTGCTGATTTACCTAAAGAATTAAGTTGCAGCCGCAACCAGAGCAGCTTGCCGAACAACGCGGACGAGGCACTATCGACTCAGCGCCCTTGCAGCCTGAGCAGTAAATCCCGCAGCGGCGTCAGCACAGTCAGCATGCCGATCAGTACACCGCTGGCATTGGCCAGGGCGTCCATCGGATCGGCCATGCGCGTGGCAGTCAGCGCACCCTGTGCCCACTCGATACCCACGCCCATCGCCACCAAACCTGCCGCCACCCAACACAGCGCGCGGCGGCTGCCGAACAGCTGCACTGCACTGGCAGACAGGATGAAGTAGGCCAACAGATGCTCGACCTTGTCGCTGTTCTGCGGCAGGTTCAATTCTGGAGGCGGGATCAGGCACACCACGATCACCGCCAATACCGCCGCACACCACAGGCCCAACCAGAATCCTGCACGACGCAACGGTTTCAGCGTGGTGCTTACAGCCGCCACGTCAGGTCACCAAGCAGGAAGGCAGCCGACATGTCGACGTCGCGACTGAAGCCCATCACCTGGAAGCGCTCGCCCATTTCGGTCGGCAAAGTCAGCCGCTTGAGCTGATCGCGCAGGCGCAGCTGTCCAACTTCATCGGTACGTTCTTCGGCCTGCAGCAGCAGATCGGTAATGCCGTTGCCGAGCAGGAAGTTGGCCTGGTTGCTGTAACCGGCCAGGTCGAAACCGGCATTGGTACCGGCTTCAGCCAGCGCGGTGAAATCCACCGAGGCAGTGATGTCCTGTAGACCCGGCCACAGGAACACGTCGTTGTGCACACGATGACGGTAGAACGCGCGCATCGTGCCATCAGTGCGATCGTACTGGTAGAACTCGCTGCGCGAATAACCGTAGTCAACGAACAGCATCGCACCACGCTGCATGCCGCCGGCCACGGCCTGGATCCAGTACGGCAGCTGCGGCAGCACTTCGGAACGGTAACCGTGCGCGAACGGACGTTCCAGATAACGTTCCACATGCCGCACCGCGCCCAGCATCAGCTGGTCGGCTGGTTGTGCACCGCGCACGAAACGGCCTTCGCCGTCGAGCTCCACGGTCTCTTCGTAAATCTCGCCTTCGTCGGCGAGGAAACGCGGCGTCGGCAACGCATCGATCACCTCATTGGCGAACAGCACGCCGTCCCAATCGTCATCGAAGGGACGGTCCAACCACTCGACCAGCGCGAACACCGGCGGAATCAGCGCGCGCTCAAGACGTTCGCGCTGGCGCTCGCGCAGGTCGGCGCTGGGCTCGAGGATGGCGTAGCGCTCGGGCAGCGCATCCAGCTCCAGCAGGCGCTTGAGCATGATCTCGGCGAATGCACCGCTGCCGCCGCCCAGTTCCAGCATGCGCGCCTGCGGGCCCAGCTGATTCAGCACCGGCGCCACCGCATTGGCGGTGGTGGCAGCAAACAGCGAGCCGATCTCCGGCGAGGTGACGAAATCACCGGCCGCACCAAACTTGCTGGCACCGGCGCTGTAATAGCCCCAGCCCGGCGCATACAGTGCCAACTCCATGAAGCGTGAGAACGGCACCGCACCGCCTTGGGCAAGGATGTCCGCACGCAGGTGCGCGGCCAGCTGCTCGCTGTGGGCAAGCGCGTCTGAATCGGGGGTTGGCAGGTCGGAATGCATGATGCGGCGGTTTGCGAGGACAATGCACAGGATAGCTGAGTAAGGAAATCCCAGATGACAGAATCCCAACGGGTGGCCCTGGTCACCGGCAGCGCGCGCCGCATTGGCGCCGGCATTGCCCGTCACCTGCATGCCCATGGCTACCGCATCGCCCTGCATGCGCACCAATCCAGCGAGGAGCTGCAGTCACTGGCCTTCGATCTGGAGAGCGAGCGCGCGGGCAGCGTATTGGCGCTGGAGGCAGATCTGCGCGACGTCGCCGCCCTGCCCGACCTGGTGGAACAGACCGTCGGCCAGTTCGGCCGACTGGACGCGCTGGTCAACAACGCCTCCAATTTCTTCCCTACCCCGTTCGGGCAGGTACAGCCGGAGCAATGGGATGAATTGTTCGCAGTGAATACGCGCGCACCGTTCTTCCTGGCGCAGGCCGCCGCACCGCATCTGATCAAGCAGCGCGGCGCCATCGTCAACCTGACCGACCTGCACGCCACCCAGCCGCTGCGCGAGCACCCGGCCTACAGCTCGGCCAAGGCCGCGCTGGAGATGGTGACCCGTTCCCTGGCGCTGGAGATGGCCCCGCACGTACGTGTGAACGCCATTGCCCCCGGCGCCATCCTCTGGCCCGAGCAGGGCAAGAGCGAAGCGGCCAAGCAGAAGCTGATGGAGCGCACCCCGCTCGACCGCCTCGGCACCCCGCACGAGATCGCCTCGGCGGTACGTTGGCTGCTGGACGATGCCGGCTACATCACCGGCCAGACCCTGCGTCTGGACGGCGGCCGCCTGCTGACCTAGTGCCGCGCACCTGTAGTGCCGAGCCACGCTCGGCAGGGGCTTTAGCAGCGAACAGCTGCCCTCACCCCAACCCCTCTCCCGCATGCGGGAGAGGGGCTCAAGAGCAAAAAGGGGCGCAACACCTGTAGTGCCGAGCCATGCTCGGCAAGCGCTCTACCGGTAAGGTCAATGCCGAGCATGGCTCGGCACTACCCGTGCCGCCTTACAACTCCACCGTATCGAACGCCTGCCCGTACTGCGGGTGCTGCTGCCACATCTGCTGCAGGCTCAGGCCGCGTACCGGGTCGATGAAATCCGGGGCGATGTCGGCCAGCGGCTTGAGCACGAAGGCGTGCTTCAATTCCGGGCGCGGGATGCGCAGATGACCCGGGCCTTCGACCACCAGGTCGCCGTAATACACCACGTCGATATCCAGGGTACGGTCGCTGAAACGCGGGCCGGAACGGTCGCGACCATGCGCGTCTTCCACCGCGTGCAGCCAATCGTCCAACTCGCCCAGCGGCAGCTCGGTATCCAGCATCACCGCGTTGTTGAGGAAATCCGGGCCTTCAAAACCCACTGCCGGGGTGCGGTACGCCGGGGAGACACTGATCGTGCCAAAACGTTCGCGCAATACGGCAACGGCCGCTTGCAGGTAATGCTGCGGTTGCAGGTTGCTGCCCAGGCTGAGGAGCACGGTGGTCATGAGTTGGTTTGCCTGCGGGCCCGCCCGCGCCACGATGGACGAGCTTGAGCACCGCATCGTAGGAGGGGCGCACATGATAGGCCAGCTATCGCCAGCCCGCATATGCCAACCGGGTTGTATCAGCCCACGCCCAGCGCGTCGGCTACCGCCCGGAATACCCGCTGCATCTCCAGCGGCTTGGGCAGCACGTGCACGCTGATACCCGACGGCGCCTCACCATCGGCGAAGGCCGGCGCGTTGGCGTCTTCCAGCACGATCGCCGGGCCGCGGTAGCCCATTGCCTGCATCTCCGCCAACAACTGACCGGCCGAAAGCAGCGGAATGCCGCTGTCTACCAGCACCACATCCGGCAGCCCTGCCTCCTGCAGATGCCGCATCGCTACCGCGCCATCGCTGGCCAGGCGCATGCGATAGCCCTGGCTGGACAGCGCATTGCCCAACAGCGACAAACGCGTGGCCTCGTCATCAACCACCAGCAGGCGCTCACCATGGCCGACGCGGGTTCTCTCCAGCGGCTCGGCATCTTCACTGCCGGCGCTTTCGCACATCGGCAACAGCAGCTCGAAGGTGGTGCCCGCGCCCAGCTCGCTCTGCACCTGGATCTGCCCGCCTATGCTTTCGACGATGCGGTGGCAGGACACCAGACCCAGGCCGGTGCCGTCTGCCTTGGTGGTGAAAAATGGGGTGAACAAGCGCTGCACCGTGGCTGCATCCATGCCAATGCCGTCATCGCTGACGCGGATGCGCACCATGCCCTCTTCGCCAGCGACACGCTCGGCGACCAGACTCAAGCTGCCACCATCGGGCATCGCCTGGATGGCATTGAGCGCAAGATTCAGCAGTACCTGCTGCAGCTCGGTGTAGTTCGCCTCGATCGCCATTCGATCATCGGAGACCTCCAGATGCAGCTCGGCATTGCGCGGCAGGCTGCTCTTGAGCAGCATGCCTACTGCCTGGAACAGGCGCTGCAACACGATCCGCTCGCTGGGTTGGCGTGAGCCGCGCACGAAGGACAGCATCGACTCGACCATCTCATGACCACGACGTCCGCATTCGGCGATGACATCGGCCAAGCGGACGATCTTGGGATCATCGCTACGGTCACGGATCAGGTCGGGAATGATCAGCAGCGGCTGCAGGATATTGCGCAGGTCATGGCTGAGCCCGGCGGCGAGCAGGGCCAGGCTCTCCAGTCGCTGCGCGCGCATCAGCTCATCTTCCACCCGCAGCCGCTCGCGCTCGCTGCGGGTCTCGCGCACCAGTCGTGCCACCGCCGACGGCAACCGGGCCGGCTGGTGTTTGATGATGTAGTCGTTGGCGCCTTGCTGCAGCGCTTCCACCGCGGTCTCTTCACCCATGGTGCCGGAGACGAAAATGAAGGGAACCCTGGGGTGCAACTCACGCAGGATCTGCAGCGCCTGGTAGCCGGAGAAACCCGGCATGCTCAGGTCTGACAGCACAACATCCGGTACGCCCTCGGCCAAGGCGTCGCGCATCGCCGGCTCGTTGTCGACACGCTCGAACTCGATCTGCAGACCGGCCTCGAGCAACTGGTCGACGACCAGCTCGGCATCTTCGGGCGAATCCTCCACCAGCAGGATTCGCAACGGCCCCAATGGCGCTCCCTGGTTCGGCATCTGTATTTACTCGTGCTCCGGTGCCTGGTTGATCAAGGCCCAAAAGGTCCCGATCGTCCGCACTGCCTGGAAGAACTGGTCGATGTCCACCGGCTTGACCACATAGGCGTTGACGCCAAGATCCCAGCTGCGGGCCAGATCGCTTTCTTCGCGCGAAGAAGACAGAATCACCACCGGCAGGCGTTTGAGATCCTCATCGGCGCGGATCAGCCGCAGCACTTCCAGGCCATCCATGCGCGGCATCTTGATATCCAGCAGCAGCACGGCCGGCAAGCCTTCCTCGCGCTGCGCGAAGGCGCCGCGCCTGAGCAGGAAGTCCATTGCTTCAACCCCGTCTTCGACATGCACGATGGGGTTGGCCAGGGAGGCATCACGCAGCGCGTCGATCGCCATTTCGGCATCGGCTCCGCTGTCTTCGGCAATCAGGATGGTGCGCAGGGGACTCATTCCACGGTGTCCTTGTTGGATGCTTCGGTTGCCTGGGGAAGAACGAAACTGAAAGTGGCGCCTTGATCCACCTGGGCGTCGGCCCAGATGCGGCCGCCGTGGCGGGTCAGCACGCGGCGTACGCTGGCCAGACCAATACCGGTGCCGGGATACTCCGAGGCCTTGTGCAGGCGCTGGAACACACCGAACAACTTGCTGGCGTATTGCATGTCGAAACCAGCGCCGTTGTCGCTGACGCTGAACTGGTGGCTGCCGTCCGGCAGTTGCTTGGCGCTGACCTCGATTACCGCCTTGTCGCGCGCCGCTGTGTACTTGACCGCGTTGCCGAGCAGATTCAGCCAGACTTGGCGCAGCATGTTCTCGTCACCGATCAACACCGGCAGCCTGCCGATCTTCCATTCCACTTCGCGCGGCTTGCCGTCGGCGCCAGCTTCGTTTTTCAGATTGGAATCCAGCAGGGCGCGGGTATCGGCCACCAACGACTGCATGTCCACCCGCTGCAGGCGCATGGCGCCACGTCCCAGCCGCGAGTAGACCAGCAGATCATCGATCAAGGCCGCCATCAGCTGCGCCGAGCCGCTGATCACATCGAGGTAATGCTGGGTCTTGCCGTCGATCTCCTCGCCCAGGTGCCGCTTCAACTTGTCGGAGAAGCCAGCCACGTGCCGCAGCGGCGCACGCAGATCGTGCGAGACCGAATAGCTGAAGGCTTCCAGCTCACGGTTGACGTCGGCCATCTGCTCGACCTTGCCCTCAAGCTGGTGATTGAGCTCCTCCACGTGTTGTTGCACGGCGCGCTGCACGGTGACATCGCTGATCGTCATCAACACCACATCATCTTCGGCATCCGGCAAAGCCATGCGCCGGGCGTTGATCAGCATGGTGCGATGCATGCCATCCACGCTGCGTTGCTGGTGTTCAAAATCCCACAACTCGCGCCCGCGCAGTAATACATCGGCCAAGCGTTGGCGCACCAGCGGGTCCTCCCAGGCACCGTCACCGATATCCTGCAACTGGCGCAGGCTGATATCGGCATCATCAACGCCGTACAGTTCAGTGAATGCAGTGTTGTGCAGCACCACGCGCAGCTTGTGGTCGAGCAGCACGATGGGCTCGCGCACCGTCTGCAGCACGGCATTGGCACGGGCGCTGGCCTTGCTGAGGCGCCGCTCGATATCGGCGCGACGGCCAATCTGCCGCTGCAGCAGCCACAGCACCAGACCCAGCAACAACAGCTGCACCGCCAACGCAGTCCAAGTCACCATCGATGCCAGCCGCTGCTGGCGCTGTGCCAGCGCGGCACGCTCGACCAACAACGCATCCTCGTGCTGCTGCAGTTCCTGCACCAGTTGCCGGATCGGGTATTGGAAAGTCATTTCCTCGATCAGCTCACGCTGCCGGGGTGAGTCGCTACTGGCGGCAATCTCCTTGGCCAAGGCCATGCGCCGCTCCAGCATCGACTCCATCTTGCCGATACGCACCAGCTGCTCAGGGCTGTCGCGGACCAGCTGCGCCAGCTCGCTGAGATTGACGCCAATGCGGTCGGCGGTATGCAGGCGCTCCTGCAGTGCCGTTGAATCGATGCCTTTGGACAGGGTCAGCGCCGCCGACTCCACGTCGCGGATATCGGCCTGCAGGTTGTACAGACGCGCACCCACAGCCTGGGTATGGGCAACCCAATTGGCCGCGTTGACGCTGTCGGCGGTCAGCCGTTGCAGGGTCAAGGCAGGCACCACGATGATCAACAACGCAGCCAGCCCCAGCCCGAACAGGCGCCAGCGGCTCCAGTCATCGTCGGTCAATCGTGCCTCCATCGCTTCCCCTGCGTGCTGACGGACCGGCGCGGGTCGCGACGGCCCGGAGTTCATCGACAGTGTCGATCCGGAGTCAATCGATGGCGGCGTGACCAGCACGACAGCATCGCTGACTGTCGGCCAAGGATTGCACGAATACGTGTACCCGTGCACTCCCTATTAACAGGACCTGTGAACGAAGGCCAAAAGACTCAGCCGGTCTCGCCAGCGGGCTTGATCGCATGCCCGCCGAACTCGTTGCGCATCGCCGCCAGCATGCGGTCGCTGAACGAATTTGCCTGCCTCGAGCGCAGCCGCTCCAGCAGTGACAAAGTGATCACCGGTGCAGGCACATCCAGTTCGATGGCCTCGGCCACGGTCCAACGGCCCTCGCCGGAGTCCTCAACGTAGGGAGCGATGCCATCCAGCGCAGGGTTTTTCTGCAGCGCGTCAGCACTGAGGTCCAGCAACCACGAACGCACCACGCTGCCATGCCGCCAGACTTCGGCCACCTTGCCCACATCCAGCCCGAACTCGGCCTTCTTCTCCATCAGCGCGAAGCCCTCGGCATAGGCCTGCATCATTCCGTACTCGATGCCGTTGTGGACCATCTTGCTGAAGTGCCCCGCACCCACCGGACCAACATGGGCCCAGCCGCGGTCCGCTGCTGGCGCCAGCGCCATGAACAGCGGCGACAAGCGTGCGACCACCTGGGTTTCACCGCCGATCATCAGGCAATAACCTTCCTGCAGCCCCCACACACCGCCACTGGTGCCGCAATCGACAAACGCGACCCCGGCTGCAGTACAACGTGCGGCGCGCTGCTGCGATTCCTTGTACCAGGAGTTGCCGCCGTCGATCACCACATCACCTGCGGACAGCAGCGGCAGCAGACTGTCGAGGGTGGCGTCGACCACCTTGGACGGCACCATCAACCACAGCGCGCGCGGCGCCGGCAAGGCCTGCACCAGCGCCTGCAACGCATCCACCGTGGCGATACCGTGCCCGGCTACCTGCGCCCGCGCCTGCTCGCCCGGGTCAAAGCCAGTGACAGCAATCCCCGCACGCTGCAGACGTTGCGCCATGTTGGCGCCCATGCGGCCCAAGCCGATCATTCCCAATTCCATGTTGAAGCTCCTCCTACGGTAGTAAAGATGCTGCCGGGCAGGCCCACGGAAGAGCCTGCAACCAGCGCTGAAAAATCGTGGTGTGCACCTGTTCGATGACAAACTGCGTGTTCCGCGCAGGCTGCTGTGGAAGTCGCGCAGGCTCGGCAAGGCACCGATGGACGGCGCGCAAGCCAAACCTCATCGCGCCGGTTCCGCCGGAACCACTACCGTTGCCTGATCCACGTAGTACTGCAGGCGTCCAAAGAAATTGCGGTAGAACTGCGCGTCCTGCACGGTGCTGCTGGCGACCCGCACCAGCGAGTCATCATTGCTGCCAAACGGCAGCGATACCGAGCCCAGGGCACCGACGCCAACGCTGGCCGAGGTCGGCGACTTCTTCAAGGCATAGCGGTCCTGCACCGCACTTACAAATACCTGTGCCTTGCCTACGCCCTGCGCGGCGCAGGACACCCGCAACACCAGTTGCTCGTGCACCTCGTCCTTGGGCTGGAAGTTCTTGTTGCCTTCCACATTGCTGGCATCGGCGCGGGTGATCGCATAGCCCTGGCCAAGCAAGGCACGGCGGGCGGCCTCGCAGGCCTGTGCCGGTTCGGCATCGATGCTGCGCGTATAGGTATCGCCAGAATCGAAGGATTCGCGCAGCAAGGTACTGTTGACGGCCTTGCCGCCGCAAGCGGTGAGCGACAGACTCACAGCGGCCAGCGCAGGCAGCAGATGTCGGCGCATGGGCAACTCCACAGTCAGCGAAGACCCACAGCATAACGCCGTCAACGTAGGGCTACGTTGACGGCGTTTAAAGCCTGCAGAAGCTGTTGTCGCTGCGCTCAGCTCGGCTGTGCGCAGCGCTCTATTCCTTCAGTCGGCCCAGCGGCCCGGACCAGTGGACTGCGGCAACACCTGTGCCGACAGCGGACGGTCCTTTTCCAGCACATTCAAGGCATCGGCGAGGATCGAGGCCGATTCCTTCAACAGCGGGTCCGGACGCTTCTCGGCAGCCTTCTCGCGGGCGGCATCCTTGACGATGTCGCGCTCGTTGCCGGTCAGGCCGTCGTCGGTACTGTCCTCGGCAAGCGGATCCAGCGGCAGGCCCAGCTCCTTGCGGATCTGCTGGCGCTGCTTGCGCTGTGCTTCCTGCTTGTCGCGCTCGGCACGACGCTCGGCCTCATTGAGCGAGACGTACTTCTTGGCGGCCTCGGTGCGGAACTGCTGCACGTCTTCTTCCCACCACTGGAACTCGCGGTCAGCACGGATACGCGTGGCATGCAGGGTTTCCAGACGCGGCACGATCGGCGCGAAGTTGCCGTACTGGGTGTGCGGCACGGCGGCGATGCGGGTCCACGGCAGTGCATTGTCGTAGGTGCTCTCACCGAACTCGCTGGCATCGACGCTGGCCGGGAAGGCCAGGTCCGGCACCACACCCTTGTGCTGGGTGCTGGAACCGCTGACGCGGAAGAACTGGGCGATGGTCAGCTTGACCTGGCCAAAGCGTTCCTTCTCGCTGGCCGGCCAACGGTCCAGCGGAACCACATTCTGCACGGTGCCCTTACCGAAGGTGGTTTCACCGATCACCAGGCCACGACCGTAGTCCTGGATGGCGCCGGCGAAAATCTCCGAGGCCGAGGCCGAACCACGGTTGATCAGCACCGCCAGCGGGCCGTCCCAGGCAACTGCCGGGTTGCGGTCGCTGTTGACGGTGACGCGGCCACCGGACTCACGCACCTGCACCACCGGGCCCTGCTCGATGAACAGGCCGGTCAGCTCAATGGCTTCGTCCAGCGAACCGCCGCCGTTGTTGCGCAGATCCAGCACCACGCCGTCGAGCTTGTCGGCCTTGAAGCCAGCCAGCAGCTTGGCCACGTCGCGGGTAGCGGAGGCATAGTCGGCGGCATTGCGGCGACGGCCTTCAAAGTCCTGGTAGAAAGTCGGCAGCTTGACCACGCCGATGCGGCGCTGTGCTTCGCCAGCGGCAGCCGGAATGGTGATGGTCTCGCCCTTGGCAGCCTGCTCGGACAGACGGATCTTCTGCCGGGTCAGGGTCAGCATGCGGTGCTTGCCGTCCACACCTTCGGCGGCCGGGATGTATTCCAGACGCACCTGGGTGTCCTTGGCGCCGCGGATCTTGCCGACCACATCATCGATGCGCCAGCCGATCACGTCTTCAACCGGGCCGGAGCGGCCCTGGCCAACGCCGACGATGCGGTCACCGGCTTTGAGCGTGCCGTCCATCGCCACCGGGCCACCCGGCACCACTTCACGGATCACCACCATGTCGTCCTGGCGCTGCAGTTGGGCACCAATGCCCTCCAGCGACAGCGACATGGCCTGGTTGAAGTTCTCGGCCGTGCGCGGAGTGAAGTAATCGGTATGCGGGTCAACGGCGCTAGTGTAGGCGTTCATGTAGAACGAAAACACGTCATCGCCCTTGAGCTCGTTGATGGTTTTGAGCAGGGTGTCGTAACGCTTGTCCAAGGTCTTGCGGATGTCAGCGGCCGGCTTGCCGGCCAGCTTCAGCCGCAGCCAGTCGTTCTTGACCGACTTGCGCCACAGATCATCCAGTTCGGCATTGGTCGCCCAAGGCACGTCCTTGCGGTCGTAGTTGAAACGTTCTTCAACGGTGAAATCCGGCTCCTGCCGGAGCAGGCGACGGGCATAGGCCACGCGCTCACCTACCCGCTGGCGGTACACCGAGAACACCTGGTAGGCAGGGTCCAGCTCGCCGGAACGAATGGCTTCACCGGTCTGCGCCGCGAGCGGAGCAAAGCGATCCACGTCCTCCTTGGTGAAGAACTGCTTGCCGCTGTCCAGCGACTCCAGGTAACGCTTGAACACGTCCTGCGAGGTCGCCGCGTCCAGCTGACGTGGGCGGTAGGCGTAACGGCTGTCCGACAACAAGCCGTAGACCAGCTTGGAGGTGGTGGCCTGATCGATTGTCGCTGCCGAGGGCAAGGCCGAATCAGCACGCGCCGACAAAGCGGCGGGAGCGGTCAGCGCGAGGGCCAGCAGGAAAACGGGAACTCGGTAGTTCATCAAAGTACTCGTGGCACCGAATGTTGTGGGGAGACTGCGGACAAGTACGACATGCCGACAGTGCCGAAAGTTTCGGCACTTGTCACCTTGCTCAGCTGCAGAGTAGCTGCCGTCCCGTAGCAGTTTGTGAATCGCTGCCGTGGCGCCACTCGAATCGACGCGATCCCGGCTGCGGCAATGCGCCGCAGCGGGATGCGGGGGTCTGGTTCAGACAGCGACGCCGGCACCGGCCGCCTGCTGGTCGGCGTGGTAGGACGAACGCACCATCGGGCCGGAGGCAACGTGGGTGAAGCCCAGTTCGTAGCCGTACTCCTCGAACGCCTTGTATTCCTCCGGCGTCCAGTAACGCAGCACCGGGTGGTGGTGGGCGGTCGGCTGCAGGTACTGGCCGATGGTCACCATTTCCACGTCGTGCGCGCGCAGGTCGCGCAGGGTGGCCTGCACCTGCTCGAAGGTTTCGCCCAGGCCGAGCATGATGCCGGACTTGGTCGGCACGTTCGGATGCTGTGCCTTGAAGTTCTTCAACAGGGTCAGCGACCACTGGTAGTCCGCGCCCGGGCGTACGTTGCGGTACAGGTCCGGCACGGTTTCGATGTTGTGGTTGAACACGTCCGGCGGGTTCTGCGCGAGGATTTCCAGCGCGCGCTCCATGCGGCCCTTGCCACGGAAGTCCGGGGTCAGCACTTCGATGCGGGTCTTGGGCGACTTTTCGCGGATGGCAGTGATGCAATCGACGAAGTGCTGGGCACCGCCGTCGCGCAGGTCATCGCGGTCGACGCTGGTCACCACCACGTACTTCAGGCCCATATCGGCCACGGTCTGGCCGAGGCTGGCCGGCTCGTTGGCGTCCGGCGGCTTGGGCCGGCCGTGGGCCACGTCGCAGAACGAGCAGCGACGGGTACAGACTTCACCCAGGATCATGAAGGTGGCGGTGCCATGGCCGAAGCATTCGTGGATGTTCGGGCAGCTGGCTTCTTCGCACACCGTCACCAGACGGTTCTCGCGCAGCTTGGCCTTGAGGTTGGCCACGGCATTGCCCGAAGGAATGCGCACGCGGATCCACGAAGGCTTGCGCAGCACCGGCGCGTCGGCGAACTGCACCGGCGAGCGGTTGATCTTGTCACCGCCAAGCTGTTTGACACCGGCCTGCAATGGCGCGGACGGAATGTCGCCCTGCACGACCTGCAGGGGAATGGAGCGCGTGGTGGTTTCAGTCATGGCGTTATCAGCGGTCTCAGAGCCGCGTAGTCAGATCGGGCAGTTCGGGTGTCGGCTGCAAGGCCAGGCCGAACTGCTGGGCCAGATGGGACAGCAGCACCGACTTGACCGCTTCGATGCCCGAAGGACCGCCCAAGTCTAGCACCGAGGTCACCTGCATCCCGGCGTAGCCGCAGGGGTTGATGCGGTGGAAGGGTTCAAGATCCAGCGACACATTGAACGCCAGCCCGTGGAAACTGCAGCCACGGCGCACTCGGATGCCGAGTGCGGCGATCTTGGCGCCACCCACGTAGACACCGGGCGCACCGTCCATGCGTTCGGCACCGATGTTCCATTCGTCCAAGGTGTCGATGATGGCCTGCTCGATGCGGCATACGTAATCGCGCACACCAATACCGAGCCGGCGCAGGTCCAGCAGCGGGTAGACCACGATCTGGCCCGGCCCGTGATAGGTCACCTGGCCGCCGCGGTCCACATGCAGCACCGGGATATCGCCGGCCGCCAGCACGTGCTCGGGCTTGCCGGCCTGGCCCAGGGTGAACACCGGGTCATGCTCGACCACCCACAGCTCGTCGGCGGAGTCGTCGGTACGGGTATCGGTGAACTGCTGCATCGCGTGCCAGACAGGCTCATAGCCCTGCCGGCCGAGGTCGCGCAGCACTGCCGGACGCAGCGCCTTGCGCGGCGCCTCCACCGCGCAGGCGGTTACAGCGTCCACTTCACTTCCGGATGGTCACGCATCACTGCGTGGGCGGCGTCGTACTGCTCGCGGCTCTCCGCCTTGAAGGCGATGCGCACTGAGACGTACTTGCCGTTGGAGGACTCTTTCCAGCTGATGCGCTCTTCCAGTACCTCGATACCGGCGCTTTGCAGCAACTTGGGCAGTTCAGCTTCCAGACCGATATTGGCTGCGCCCATGGCGCTGAGCTCAAAGGTACCGGGGAACTGGAAGCCGTGTTCAGGGTTGTCGGACTTGATTTCCATGCCGCCATTATCGGGGCGAACGCCCACAAACCCAAGGCCATACCCGGATTACAGCCTTCCATGCCAGCCACCTGTAGTGCCGAGCCATGCTCGGCAGGGGCCTTACCGGCAAAACCCACCTGTAGTGCCGAGCCATGCTCGGCAGAGGCCTTACCAGCAAAATCCACCTGTAGTACCGATCCATGCTCGGCAGGGGGCATTACCGGCAACGCTCGCTGTAGGAGCGGCGTCAGCCGCGAAGCTCATGGATGTTCAGGTTGCCGGCATTGCCATTGATGCAGATGGCCAGCTTCGCGGCTGACGCCGCTCCTACATTGGCCGCCGGGAAGGCCCCCTGCCGAGCATGGCTCGGCACTACACCCTAGAAACCAGAAAGGCCGCTTGCGCGGCCTTTCTGCGGGGTAAACCCAGGCTTACTTGGACAGCTGCAGCAGGGTGGACGACACCCAACCGCGGTTGCCCAGCTCATCCTCGACTTCCCACATCACGCCTTCCTTGGTGCCGGTCGGGTACAGCATCATCCCGGCTTCCAGGGTGCGTACCGGCGCGCCGGTACCGCGGGCGTTGGCCAGCAGACGGCCAGCGCGGGTCACCGTCACCGCCTGCTGCGCGTTGGCGGCAGAAGCGTTGTCCGGCAAACCACCCAGCTGGGCGATGATGTCGGTATAGGCCTGCAGGTAGGCCATGGTGATCACCTGGCCGATTTCGGTATTGGCATAACCGCCAACGCCAGCCGCGCCCAGGCCGCTGCCGCCAAACAGGCCGCCGCTGGCACCAAAGCCCATGTCGCTCTTGCGGGCCGAGCCTTCAGAGATGGCGACCTGCTCCGACGAACGCACGTCGGTTACGGTCAGCACCACGTCGGCGGTCTTGCTGGTGAAGTTCAAACCACCCACCACCGCACCGGCACGGCCACCGATCAGGCCACCCAGCAGGCCACCGATGCCACTGCCACCGGCGTTGCTGTTCTGCGAGATAAGGTCCGGAATCATCACGTAGTCGGCGGCCTTGATCTGGCCCTTGCCGACGTTGGAGCGACCACGCAGATCGCCACTGGCTGCCAGTTCACGCTCGAACTGACCGGCGGCCATACCGGCACCACGGTCCACCAGGGTGAAACAGCGCGAGCGGTTGACGAAGGCCTTGATCAGTCGCGACGGCGCCGGCAACTGCTGACCGGTCCACCAATGGGTGGAGTCTTCCGGCTCGATCACCGACAAGGTGCCGATCGGGCGCTGGCAGGTTGGAATCTGTGCGGCAGCCTGTTGGCGCTGTTCCTGCGCCTGGGTGCCCTTGGTCTTGAATGCTGCCTGGGCCGGCTGGCTGCTGACAGCCGCGGCGATGCCCAGAGTGATGACCGCTGCGGTGAGCGGCGAAAAAACGTTACGCATCTGATACTTCCCCATTAACCTGCACCTTACGAGGTGCGTTCCTTTGGCTTAGAGACCTTGCGGTGAGACTCTGTCCCTGATGTCACGTAGCAGACGAGCACGGTCCGGTCCGCCGGAATGCTAACCCAGACCGACGTCAGGATGCATGACGTTTTTGTGAGGCAGCTCCCTTTATATGCACCGAAACTGCATCTGTATCGCCTCATCTCCACGCAAAAAGACGGCCAGACGCCATCAACCACCTCCGCTCCACTCTACTTTCCAATGCGGAGGCCATCCCGCATCAGCTGCCATCAGAGCAGCCTCCAGCACAGAGATTGCGCACCAATCCCCCATTCAGCCCAGAGCGGACACTGCCGTCTGAACCGCTGAACCCGGAGGTACGCGGGAAGCGGCGAGGGGTATCAACTGAAGACTGGGCTGGCGGCATGAATGACAACCACGATGCGGTCTGCCTGCACTCGCGAACTGCGCCACTGCGCCGAGCGCTCAGCAACAACGCGTCATCCACACGATGACTGTCTCACCTGGGAGAACCTCCATCCCGCCAGACCGACGAAAGCCGAGCAAGGAAAGCAACGACAATGGCCTGCGCAATTGAACCGCGCTGCGCGCATGCATACGAAGCGTCCTCCAGCCAAGACCAGCCGCCTCGTCTGGTGCGCGCATCCACGCGCGGAAATCCACCGTCACACCCACAACAATCTGTCCGCTCGATAGCGATATGCCGACCCACAACGGATCACTAAGCTGCATGTCACTCTGCCGGCGAGGAGTCCGTACATGAAAAGAGGCACCCGACTGCTATTGCTGATGGCAGGCAGTCTTGCAATCACCCCCGCCTTGGCAGCGCAACAATGCGCACAAAGTGCCTTGAGCGATCACCCGCCTGCGATCAACTTCCGCGTCGACAATGACTTGCTCGGCGGTGCACAGCAGGATCAGGGATACACCAATGGTGCGATGTTCACGCTGGTGTCGCCAAACCTGCAGGACTACACCGACGACCCCTGCCTGCCGCGCCTTGCGCGCTGGATGAACCGCCATCTGGAGCAGTTGCATCCGGGTGAGTTCCAGCAGCAGAACATGATCTTCAGTTTCGGCCAGGGCTTGTACACACCGACCGACAACACCCGTAGCGACCTGATCGAAGGTGACCGTCCGTATGCAGCGGTGTTGATGGTCAACTTCGGCTACAACGCACGCAACGGCAACCACCTTCGCACCACCCAGTTGGCGCTGGGAATGATTGGCCCATCCGCGCAGGGAAAGCAGGTGCAGGACGCTGTGCACAGTGTTCTTGGCGACGAGAAGTTCATGGGTTGGGACAACCAGCTGCATGACGAGCCGGTGTTCAAGCTTCTGCATGAGCGTATGCAACGCTGGCCGGCTGACGGCAACGCGGGCGGTTGGGGCTGGGACGCGATCAGCCATTGGGGTGGCGCCCTCGGCAACCTGGCTACGTATGCCAACGTTGGTGGCGAAGTACGTTTCGGCTGGAAGCTGCCTGATGACTTCGGCAGCTCACCGATGCGCCCTGCCGGCGAGAACACCGCGCCCACCCGTCGCGGCCGCGCCGAAGGCTGGTCCAGTCATCTGTTTTTCACCAGTGACGCGCGTTGGGTAGTGCGCGACATCACCTTGGATGGCAATACCTTCCGCAATAGTCACAGTGTGGACAAGCGACCGTTTGTGGGAGACATCGGTTATGGCGTTGCGGTAATGCGCGGCAAGTGGAAATTCGCCCTGGCCCGCTACCACCGCACCCGCGAATTTGACGGTCAGAAAGAGACACCTGTATTTGGCAGCTTCACCATCAGCCGCACGCTTTAACTGCAGCGGTGAACAATTGCAGCCACTCGCGCTGTAAAAGCGACAAAGCAAAAAGCGCCCTCACCCGAGTCCCTCTCCCGCAAGCGGGAGAGGGGCTAGTGCACTAGCAGCCGACGCATTCCGAGCCCCTCTCCCGCGTGCGGGAGAGGGGTTGGGGTGAGGGCGCTTCTGCTCCGCAGCTTTGGCTCCGGCTTTGGCTCCGGCTTTGGCTTTGGCTTCGGCTCTTCAGCTTTTGACTTACCGGGCCCCTTCCGCAGCGACGGAGCTGGCAGACAAGACCCCGAACGGGGCGGCGCACATGGATGTGCGTCGTTTTTCGACGAGACAAGGATGTCTCGTCGAAAAATCCTGCCAGCGGAGTGGACCCGCGTCGCGTCGCGACGTGGGCGCGGAGGCAGGGTGTGCTTTCTTTTGGTTATCTTTTCTTTGCACAAGCAAAGAAAAGTAACTCGCTCCCCGAAGGGGAGTGAAAGCTTTGGCCGTTGCCGTTGCCACAGCCAAAGCCAAAGCCAAAGCTAGAGCTAGAGCTAGAGCAGAGCTTTCGCCCGCCTTCGGCGCGCGAGCGCACCTTTCTTTGCTTGTGCAAAGAAAGGTGGCCCAAAGAAAGCACACCCTGCCTACGCGCCCACGCCGCTACGCGACGCGGGTCCACTCCGCCAGCGGGATTTTTCGACACGACATCCCTGTCGTGGCGAAAAACGACGTGCATCCATGCACGTCGCCCTTCGGGTTCTTCCCACTGGCTCCGTCGCTGCGGAAGGGGCCCGGTAAGTCAAAGTCCAAAGCAACAGCAACAGCTACTGCAACGGCAACGGCAACGGCAACGGCAAAAGCTACCCCTCCCCAACCCTCCCCTTGCCTGCGGCAAAGGGAGGGAGCAGAGCTGCACTTGGCAAAGAAAGGACGCTCAGCGGGGCTTGGCAAAGAAACGGGCTGAGCGGAGCTGCGCCACTCTGCAGACAAAACAAAAGCGGCGTTGCTGCGTCCCATCGACCTGAATTCCAGTCGACAGAACACCGCAACGCCGCTCGGCTTTTCAGCCTGTGAAAGCCCTTACTCGGACTTCCACCACATCATGAAGGCATCCCACAGACGCTTGAAGAAACCACCCTCTTCCACCGCCTGCACAGCCACCAACGGCGCCTCGGCAACCACCTTGCCATCCAGCGACACCTTGACCGTACCAATCTGCTGGCCTGCAGCGATCGGAGCCACCAACTCCTTCGGCACGTCCATCGACGGCTTCAGATCGTTGTAACGGCCGCGCGGCACGCTCACCAACATCGGTTGCGCCACGCCCAACTGCACCTCATCGGCCGCGCCCTTCCACACATGCTGCGTGGTCACGGCCTTGCCCGGCTCATACATGCGATGGGTTTCGAAGAAACGGAAACCCCAGTTCAACAACGCCAAGCTGTCATCAGCGCGTTGCTTCTCCGATGCACCGCCCATCAACACCGCCACCAGACGCTGATCACCGCGCTGGGCCGAGCTCAGCAGGCAGTAACCGGCAGCCGAGGTGTGGCCGGTCTTGATGCCGTCCACGCTCTGGTCACGCCACAACAACAGGTTGCGGTTCGGCTGGGTGATCTTGCCTACCGTGAATTCCTTGATCTTGTTGTAGGCATAGGTCTCCGGGTAATCACGCACGAAGGCGCGGCCCAGCAGTGCCAGATCGTAGGCGCTGGACTGGTGGCCCTCGGCGTTCAAACCGTGTGCGTTGACGAAATGCGAGTCCTTCATGCCGATCTTGGCCGCGTAGCTGTTCATCAGCGCCGCGAAGGCTTCCTGGCTGCCAGCCGCATGCTCGGCCAGGGCGATGGCCGCATCGTTGCCGGACTGGATCGCCATGCCCTTTTCCATGTCTTCCAGACGCGCGGTCTGGTTGACCGGGAAACCGCTATAGCTGCCGTCGGTGCCTGCGCCGCCTTCGCGCCAGGCGCGCTCGCTCATCATCACCTGGTCGTCAGGCTTGATCTTGCCGGTCTTCATTTCCGCAGCCAGCACGTAGGACGTCATCACCTTGGTGATGCTGGCCGGCGGCAGCGGCGAATGGATGTTTTCACCCGCCAGTACCTGGCCGGTGGCGTAGTCCATCAATACCCACGCCGTAGCGGTGGTCGGAACCGGGGCCGGCGGCGTGGCCACCTGCGCCGGAGCGGCAGCTGCGGCCGGCGCGGGCGTCGGCGTCGGGGTGGGCGTCTGGGCGGAGGCCAGACCCACGACGAGCGTGGTGGCCAGTGCAGCGGCGGCAAAACGGAATTTCATCGGACAGCGGTTCCTGATGGACGAGGAAGAAAAATGCGGGGAGTCATTGTAGGGCGACACCAGCCAGCTGGCGGCACCCCGGTGTGCTGGGGTTAATCGCGGACCACTTGCGGCAGGCCAAATCCAAGACCGGCAATACGCCCGGCAAGTTCCGTGGCACTGCTGTTGTCGCTGGCCGGCACGCGCAGGCGCCACAGGGTACGGCCGCCACTGACGATGTCACTGAGGCTGGCACCGACAATACCCGCAGAAGCCAGCTGACCCAAGGCCCGCGCGGCGTTGTCGCGACTGGAGAAGCTGGCGACCTGCAGCAGGATCGAGCCCAACGCGCGTGCAGCAGGGTCGGCCGGCACGGTCTTCGGTGGCGGCCCCGCAGCAGCCCTCGCCGCTGCGGCCGCAGCCGAGGCCGTAGGCGGGGTGAACTGTAGCAGCTCCGAGGCAGCAGGCAGTGCCTGGACACTTACCGGCGCCGCCACGGTGCTGGCAGCACTGGTGGTTGCCGGGCGACCGGTAGCGACGCGCACGCCGTTGTCCTTCATCCAGGCCTCAAAATGGTCGGCATTGCCAGCCACCGGGCGCGCCGGCACCACCGGCGGAGCGGGCAGCTTTTCGACCAGCTGATCCATGCGACTGGGGGCCACGCGCGCGGTGCGTGCTGCGCTGGCGACAGTAGCGGCTGCACGCTCGCGGCGGGCACGACGGCTGTCGTCGGAGGCCTGAAGGTTCTCGCTGCCGGGGGTCAGGCCGTGCACTTCGACCCGGCCGGTGCCGCGCTGGGTGATGCCCAGCCGCACTGCGGCGGCATAGCTGAGATCGATGACGCGACCTTCGTGGAAGGGGCCACGATCGTTGACCCGCACGATCACCGATTCGCCGTTGTCCAGGTTGGTCACCCGCGCGAAGCTCGGCAGCGGCAAGGTCTTGTGCGCGGCGGTGAAGGCGTACATGTCGTACACCTCACGGTTGGAGGTGAGCCGCCCGTGGAATTTCTGCCCGTAATACGAGGCGGTGCCCTGCTCCACGTAGTTATCGACCCGGTCCATGATCTGGTATTGCTTGCCCAGCACCGTATACGGCGACCTGTTGCCGACCGCCGAGCGCGCCTCGTTGGTCACCAGCGGCTCGGGAATGCAGTTCACGTTGGGTATGTAGCTCGGGGTGGTGTCGCTTACACCGGGCTTGTACAGACCGCCAGCGGTGTAATTACCGCGGGTGGACAGGTCTTCCTGCGCCTTGGCATAAGGCGAGCCCTTAGGGCACTCACCGCGTGCGCTGCCACGCCCGTGCACCACCGTCGCCGGACGCGATGCAGAGCTTGCGCCCGCTGTGCTGGATGACGACTTCTTGGGGGCGCTGCTGCAGGCGGCCAGCCCGAGCACGATCAACGCAGGGACCAGCCACTTGATGTTCATGCCGGGGGAAGCTCCTTGCCGGCGATGGCCTGGGACAGCTGGAACACGGCCATCGCGTACATTTTGGAGATGTTGTAACGGGTGATTGCGTAGTAGTTCTGGAAGCCCAGCCAGTACTGCTTGCCGTCGCTGCCTTCCAGCGTCACCGGGGTGGCCTTGGCGTTGACCGCACGCACGGGTGTGACCGGCTGGTAGCCGCGCGCGGCCAGCTCGCTGACGGTATAGGTCGGGGTCCAATCGGTGGGATTGAACTCCTCGAAGCCGGCCTGCAGCGTCGCCGGTACCGCAACGGTGCCGCCACGGATCCAGCCACCCTTCTTGACGAAGTAATTGGCAATGGACGAGAACACATCGTCGTAGCTGTTGAACAGGTCACGGCGGCCGTCGCCATTGCCGTCCACCGCGAAGTCCAGATAGCTGGACGGCATGAACTGGCCCATGCCCATCGCCCCGGCATAGCTGCCCTTGAGCGTGGTGATGTCGAGCTTTTCCAGCGCGCTCAGTTCAAACAGCTTGGCCAGTTCGTCACGGAAGAACAGCTCGCGGCGCACTTCGCGCTCGAGCTTGGCCGGGTCGCCGGTGCGCGGGTATTTGAAGGCCAGCGTGTACAGCGCATCCAGCACGCGGTGGTTGCCGGCATTGCGGCCGTAGCTGGTTTCCACACCAATGATCGACACGATCACTTCGGCCGGCACGCCGGTGCGTTCCTGCACGCGCATCAGCTCATCGCGGTGCTGCGCCAGGAAGGCACGGCCACCGTCGATACGCGCCTGGGTGATGAACATCGGACGATATTCGTTCCACGGTTTGACCCGCTCGGCCGGTCGCGACATCGCGGCGATGATCGGCTCGCGGATCTGCGCTTGGGCCAGCGTGCTTTCGATATAGGCCGGGTCGATGCGGTACTTGGCCGCCGTATCGCGCACGAAATTGGCGCGGGCGGTTTCGAACGGAACGGGAGTCAGGTCGACCGGCGGCAACGCGGCCTTGGCCTCGGGTACGGCTTCGGCCGGGCCTGTGCTCGGCTTGACCGGAGTTTCCGCCGGGGCCGGCAGAGGTGTAGGAGACTTCGGCTGGGTTGCGCAGGCAACCATGCCGAGGGTGAGGCAGCAAACCAGGGCGCGTCTAATCATCGGGCGAGATTAGCAGGTCAAAGATGAATTTCCCGCAATAACACCATGAAACACAACAAGATTGAAGCGAAAAATACGCTTCATCCGCCAGCACCCCAGCCCCTTCGGATTCACACCATCCGATGAATAGGCGTCGTGTTGGCGCCTACCTTGGACTGGCAATCTGGCTCGGCAAGGATCGTGACCACCTGGGCCAGGCAAAAAAGGAATGTCGGTCATCTCCCCATCCCGCTGAGATGACCGACACTCGCGTCAGCGTCCGGAGGACCCGGGACGACGGCTCCCCCCGTCATCCCGCCAGATGCCAACCTGCCAGCTGCCCCATACGGCGAGCCGGCAGTCACAGCGCGGACTACGCGCCGGTGACGGGGCGTAGTGTGAAGGTTTAGTAAAGCCAGGTGTTTGATCTGGATCAAAACTCGCAATGTTGGCGCGGATAAATAGATGATCCGCGCAACAGCGTTGCGCTAGCCGCCGTGCACTGGTCGATGCGCACGCACCGCCATCACCAACCCGAAGCCGGCCAACAACGACACCGCCGAGGTGCCGCCATAACTGATCAGCGGCATCGGCACGCCTACCACCGGCAGCAAACCGGAGATCATGCCGCCGTTGACCAGAATGTAGACAAAGAACGCCAAACCGGTCGCGCCCGCTAGCAGCCGCGAATAGGTATCGCGCGAATCCACCGCGATCCACAGGCAACGGCCGATCACGAACAGGTACAAGGCAAGCACGATTGCCACGCCGATCCAGCCGTACTCCTCGCTGAGCACCGAGAACGCAAAGTCGGTGGTCTGTTCGGGAATGAAGTTCAGGTGCGACTGCGAGCCCAGCCCCCAGCCCTTGCCGGTCAACCCACCGGAACCAATGGCGATCTTGGACTGGATGATGTTCCAGCCCGCACCCAGCGCATCACTCTCCGGGTCGAGGAACATCATGATGCGGTCCTTCTGGTACGGCCGCAGCAGCCAGAACCAGGCTACCGGCGCAGCGGCGGCAACACCGCCCACGCCCACGCCCACCCACCACCAGGGCAGGCCAGCCAGCAACAACACGAAGGCACCGCTGGCGGCGATCAGCACACCGGTACCGAAGTCCGGCTGCAACATCACCAGACCGGTCGGCACACCAATGATCACCGCTGCCACCAGCACCACCGGAATACGTGGCGGCAAGGGCATGCGATTGAGGTACCAGGCCACCATCATCGGCAGACTGACTTTCAACAATTCGGCCGGCTGCAGATAGAACAAGCCCAGGTTCAACCATTGCCGCCCGTACTTGCCGGTGCCCAGCACGAACACCGCCAGCAGCGGCAGCATCGACAAGGCGTAGATCATCGGCGTCCACGCGCGGATGCGCAGGATCGACACGCGCGAGATCGCCCACATCGCCACCAGGCCCACCGCGAAACGTGCACCCTGGGCCATCACCAGGCCACTGCCGCCGGCGCTGTCCAGCACTGACAGGCCAATGACCATCAAGGCGAGCAAGGCAAACAGCAGCGGCCAGTCCAGGCCACGGGTCAGGCGCTGACCCATCTCCAACGCCCAGCGCAGGAAATCCCTCATCGGCGCACCTCCGCAGTCGTTGCCGCCGGCACAGCTGGACGCGCAACTGCCGGCGCAACGCCCGGCAGCGCATCGGGCGCAGGCTGCGGCGGCACACCTGGCTGCGGTGCGGGAGCGCCGACCATGATCGGCAGATCGGCGAACTGCGGCGCAACCTGCTCGCCGCGGGCACGCCAGCTGGCATCTTCGGTATCAAACGTCGTCACGCCCACCGCCACCGTGCCGCGCTCGGCATCCAGCGGTTGCAGGCCTTCGGGCATCACCCCGAGCAACCAGGCATCAAACACCTTGCGTGCGATCGGCGCGGCAGCAGAACCACCGTAGCCGCCGCCTTCCACCGCGATGGCAATTGCGATCACGGGCTCCTCGGCAGGCGCAAAACCCACGAACAGCGCGCGGTGGCGCAGGTGCATCGGCAGGCTGCGCGGATTCAACGCGGCCGTGCCCTTGCGGCTGATGACCTGCGCGGTACCGGTCTTGCCAGCCATGCGGTATTGCGCACCGGCGGCGGACCGCCAGCCACTGCCGCCGGGCTGCATGGTGCCCATCATGCCCTCGCGCACCGCCTGCACGTTGGCCGGATTGGGGCTGATCGGCCTGCTTGCCTGCAGCTGCGTCGGCGCCCAGTCGTGGTCGAAGCCGGCGCGTTGCTCCATCACCAGGTGCGGCGTGCGCAGCTGGCCGGTGGCCAGGCCACCAACACCGCGCACCAGCTGCAGCGGCGTTACTTTCCACAAGCCCTGGCCGATACTGGCATTGACCGTGTCACCGGGATACCAGCGTTCCTTGTTGGCTTTGAGCTTGGCTGCGGGTGACGGCAGGATACCGCCGATCTCGCCTGCCAGATCGATGCCGGTGGGCTGGCCAAAGCCGTAGCGGTTGCCCATGTAGTCGTCATAGCGCTCGATGCCCATGTCGATACCGAGCTGGTAGTAATAGGTATTGACCGACTGGGTGATCGATTTGCGCAGGTCGGTCCAGCCATGGCCACCACGGTTGGCGTCACCCCAGCCACGGCTGACGCCGGGCAGGTAGAACATGCCGCGCGACAGGATCTTGTCTTCGGGCCGGCGCAGGCCGCTGTCCAAGCCAGCCAGGCCAAGGAAGGGCTTCACCGTCGAGCCCGGCGCCACGCCACCCAGCACCAGCCGGTTGAACTGCGGCCGCGACGGGTTCTCGTTGAGTGCCTTGAAGTCGGCGTGGGAGATGCCGTTGACGAACAGATTGGGATCGAACGACGGCAGGCTGACCATGGCCAGGATCTCGCCGGTGCGCGGATCAATCGCCACCGCCGAACCTTCCTGCTCGCCGAACGCCGCCACCATGGCGCGTTGCAGGTCGGCATCGATCGATAGGCGCAGATCGGTGCCCGACTGCGCCGGCACCCGCCCAACCGTGCGGATCGCACGGCCCTGCACATTGGTCTCGACCTGCTCGTAGCCGATCTTGCCGCGCAGCTGGGTTTCGTAGAAACGCTCCAACCCGGACTTGCCGATGTGGGTCAGCGCTGCATTGCCCTCGCCCAGCTCCTCCAGATCCTTGTCATCGACCCGGCCAACGTAGCCGATGATGTGGCCGAACAGATCGCCGTAGGGATAGCGCCGGGTCAGATAGGGCTCGAGCTCGACGCCCGGGTAGCGCCAGCGGTCCACCGCGAAGCGTGCCATCTCGTCGTCGCTGACCCGCAGCTTCAGCGTCACCGGCATGAAGCCGCGGCGTGCCTTGCGCGATTGCTTGAAGCGCTCGATGTCTTCTTCGCTGAGCGAGAAGATCTTCTGCAGCCCGGCCAGGGTGGCGTCCATGTCCGTGACCTTGTCGGCGGTAACGTCCAGACGGAAAGCCGGCACGTTCTCGGCCAGCAGGCGGCCGTTACGGTCGTAGATCAGCCCGCGTCCCGGCACCACCGGCCGCGCCTTGATACGGTTGGCCTCGGAACGGGTGGCGTAGATGTCGTGGTCCAGCACCTGCAGCTTGAAATACCAGCCGGCGAGGAAACCCAGGGTCAGCAGCACACCAAGGAAGCCGATCGCGGCACGGCGCCGGAACTGCTCGGCCTCTGCGTGCGTGTTCTTGTGCTGGCGGCGCGACGCCATCGTCAGCGCCCGCGCTTGCCCAGCCGCACCGCATCCAGCAGCACATACAGCGGCAACCACAAGCCCATGCCCAGCAACGGCGCCACCCAGTAGCTCCACGGCAGCATCGGCTCACCCACCAGCAGGTGGATGGCAGCATCGATCACGCGGTCATTGAACAGCAGCCCGCCCATCGCCAAAGCCTGCTGCGACAGCGGGAAGAAGCGGATGCGCGCACGGAAGCGCTGCAGGATGAAGGCCATCACCACCAGCCGCAGTGCCTGCTCGCCCAGAATGCCGCCAAACATCACGTCGGCCAGCAGGCCGATGCTGAAGGCGAAACCCAGCCCAACCTTGTCCGGGGTTTCAATCACCCAGTAAGCCAGTACCAGCGCCAGCCAATACGGGCGCGCCGGCAACAGCAGCTCGGGCAGCGGAATCAGCGCCAGCAGCAAGGCCAGCACGAAACTGACCGGCATCACCCAACCCTTGGTGCGCAGACGACTCATGGGCGCACCTGCGGCGGGGTCGGGTTATCGGTGGTCACTGGTGTTGCCGGGCTTGCGGATTCGTTGGCTGGCGTTGTCGCCGGGACGGGCGCCTGGCCCGCAGCTGCCGGCTCGGTCGCTGGCGTGCTGGCCGGGGTGGCCGCCGCAGCCGGAGGGTTGCTGGCGTTGCCGGTGGCAGGAACAACGGCGGCGGCCACGCCCATGCGGTTTACCGGGGCGGTGGATGGACCGCCCGCCGCAGCGGCTTCCGACACCGATTCGATTGCACTGCTGTCCGGCAACTGCGGCAGCGGCGGCACCGAGCGCAGCAATAACACGTTGCGGCCACGGTCCAGCTTGGCTGCCGGCTCCAGCTCGCCGACCAGGAAGGCGTGGGTGTCGTCTGGGCGCAACTTCAGGATCTTGCCGACCGGGAAGCCGGCCGGGAAGCGCCCGCCCAGACCGGAGGTGACGATCTCATCGCCCACTTCCACGCCCGCGCTGAGCGGAATATCACGCAGTTCCAAACGGTCGCCACGGCCGTAGACAATCAGCCGCACGCCATTGCGCGCCACCGCCACCGGCACCGCATGGTCAGGATCGGTCAGCAACAGCACGGTTGAATGCGCAGGCGTTACCGCGATCACCTGGCCCATCAAACCACCGGCATCGATGACCGCCTGGCCCACATGCACGCCAGCGCGGCTGCCTGAATCCAGTACCAGACGCTGCTTGACCGGGTCCAGGTCGATATCGAGGATGGGCGCCAGCTGCACGTCCAGGCCATTTCGCTCGGCCACGTTGAGCAGTTCGCGCAGCTGCGCGTTGTCCAGCGCCGCGGTCTGCAGGCGGGTCAAGCGTGCGTTGGCGACCAGCAGCTGGTTGCGCAGCTCGCGGTTTTCGCTGACCAGCTGGTTATGGCTGGCGGCGTTGTCCTTGACCGATGCTCCTACCCGGCCCGGCACACCGGCCAAGGCCCAGATCGGCTGCACCAGCACATTGGCCTGGGCGCGCAGACGCGACATCCAGCCGCCCTGGTCGTCGAGCACGATCAAGGTGATGGCCAAGGCCAGGTACGCCAGCAGACGCAGCGTGCTGCTGGCATCCCCTTGACGGGAGGCTACGGGAGGACCGGCGTAAGGGGGCACGACAGAAGGCTGGGAATTGGGAATGAAGAATCGGGTATGGAAACGGCGCGACTGCTGTCACGCCGTTGGTTCGGGGAAGCGGATGCTGGAGAGTGGAACGAGCTGCAGGACACCCTGCCCCCAATTCCCGATTCCCCAGCCCCCATTCCCTGCGGATCACTCCGGCGCAAAGAACTCGTTGCCGTGCATGTCCACCAGTTCCAGCGCACGACCGCCACCGCGGGCCACGCAGGTCAACGGATCGTCGGCCACCTGTACGTGCAGGCCGGTTTCTTCGGAGATCAGGCGGTCCAGGTCACGCAACAGGGCGCCACCACCGGTCAGCACGATGCCGCGCTCGGCGACGTCGGCGCACAGTTCCGGCGGGGTCTGTTCCAGGGCCAGCTTGACTGCCGAGACGATGCCCGACAGCGGCTCGTGCAGGGCTTCGAGCACCTCGTTGGAGCTGATCTTGATCATCTTCGGCACGCCCTCGGCGAGGTTACGGCCGGAGATTTCCATCTCGATCACTTCCGCCTGCGGGTAGGCGCAGCCCAGCTCCACCTTGATGCGCTCGGCGGTGGCTTCACCGATCAGCATGCCGTGGTTGCGGCGCACGTAATTGGTGATGGACTCGTCGAAACGGTCGCCGCCGATACGCACCGAGGCCGAATAGACAATGCCGTTCAGCGAGATGACCGCGACTTCGGTGGTGCCGCCGCCGATATCGATGACCATCGAACCACGCGCCTCGGTGACCGGCATGCCGGCACCGATCGCAGCCGCCATCGGCTCTTCGATCAGGAACACATCACGCGCACCGGCTTCCTCGGCCGATTCCTTGATGGCGCGGCGCTCGACCTGGGTGGAACCGGCCGGCACGCAGACCAGCACGCGCGGGCTCGGGCGCAGCACGCGCGACTTGTGCACCTTCTTGATGAAGTGCTTGAGCATCGCCTCGGTGTAGGTGAAGTCGGCGATGACGCCGTCCTTCATCGGGCGGATGGTGGTGATATGGCCCGGGGTACGGCCGAGCATCTGCTTGGCTTCGGCGCCGACGGCAGCCACCGAGCGGGTGCCACCGATGGCACGGTCCTGACGCACGGCCACGACCGACGGCTCGTTCAGCACAATGCCCTGGCCGCGCACATAGATAAGGGTGTTGGCCGTGCCCAGGTCAATGGACAGGTCATTGGAGAACATGCCACGCAGCTTCTTGAACATCTGGGAAGTGATCCTGAGGGGTGTCGCGCCCACGCCGGTTGGCGAAAAAATGGGCAGAAAATGAGGGCAGTTAGCCTATCAACCCACCCCCGCCCGAGCAAGGAAAATCCTAGGGAATTCTGGGCTTTCGACCACTCCGGGCAGCTGCGGTACATCCTTGCTTGTGGCCGTGGACCGCCGCAGCCGGTAACCTTACGCACTTTGGCGCGCAGTCGCGCCGGGTCGACTGCGCGTGCGCGGCGGCTTTTTCCTTTTACGTATAGGCCTGTTCGCAATGTCCGCTTTGATCTGTGGTTCCCTTGCCTTTGACACCATCATGGTGTTCCCGGACCAGTTCAAGAACCACATCCTGCCGGACAAGGTGCACATCCTGAATGTGTCGTTCCTGGTGCCGCGCATGCGTCGCGAGCTGGGTGGCTGCGCCGGCAACATCGCCTACAACCTGAAGCTGCTGGGCGGCAGCCCGATCCCGATGGGTACCGTGGGCCAGGACTTCGGTCCGTACCGCGAGCACTTCGAGCGCATGGGCATCGACCTGAGCCAGGTGCGGGTGCTGGAAGACATGTTCACCCCGCAGTGCTTCATCACCACCGACCACGACAACAACCAGATCACCGCCTTCCACCCGGGCGCGATGATGCGTTCGCACGACAACCACGTGCGCGACGTGCCGGGCGTCACCTTCGGCATCGTTGCACCGGACGGCCGTGAAGGCATGATCCAGAACGCCGCCGAGTTCGTCGAATGCGGCATTCCCTTCATCTTCGATCCGGGCCAGGCGCTGCCGCTGTTCAACGGCCCGGAACTGCGCGAGTTCATCGAGCAGGCCGACTACGTCGTGGTCAACGATTACGAGTCCAACCTGCTGCAGCAGCGCACCGGCTGGAGCGAGACCGACATCGTCGCCCGGACTAAGGCCTACATCACCACCCAGGGCCCGCGCGGCGCGATCATCCACACCCCGGAAAAGACCTTCGACATCCCGCCGGCGCACGAGCGTCGCGTGGTCGACCCTACCGGTTGTGGCGACGCCTTCCGCGCCGGCCTGATCTTTGGCATCGAGAAGGGCATGGATTGGCTGACCGTCGGCCGCATGAGCAACCTGATGGGCGCGCTGAAGGTGGAACACCCAGGCACGCAGAACCAGCGCTTCGACTTCGCCGAGTTCAACGACCAGTTCAAGCAGCAATTCGGCTACGGCCTCTAAGAAAAACGGCGCTTCGGCGCCGTTTTTTTGCCCCCGCCACCGTAGTGCCGAGCCATGCTCGGCAGAGGCCTTACCGGCCATACGTAGGCCGCATGGCATTTGTGGGAGCGGCGTAAGCCGCGAAGCTCACATACCGTCAGATTGCAGACCACGCCTGCTACCCAGCATTGCCAGCTTCGCGGCTTACGCCGCTCCCACAAGAAGCTTTACGGGTAACGCCCCAGCCGAGCATGGCTCGGTTCTACCGGGATTCCGCGGACTCCCAGCGCTGTAGCAACTGCGCGCAATCACGCAGCTGCCATTGCGCCATGCCCGGCCACGGGTCATCCGGCACATTGATCAGAATCCCCGGCACGCCAGCGGCCTTCGCGGTGGCCAGGTCGTAGTAATGATCACCCACCATCCGCATCTGCGCCGGCAACACCTGCCAGCGCTCGGCAAAGAACTGCAATCCAGCCGGTGACGGCTTGGGCTCCACTTCCCAGCGGCCGATGATTTCCTCGGCGGCAAAACACTCCGCCACACCAATCGCCGCCAGCGTCACTTCAGCCAGCTCACGCGCATTGCGGGTAAGGATGCCCAGCCGGCAACCATCGGCATGCAGCGCGCGGATCAAGGCCACCGCACCCGGGGCCGCTATCGACGCCTCGGCCAATTCACGCTCGTGCTGCATCAACCAAGCGTGGCTGTCCGCCGCCTGCTGTGCCGGCAGGCTGTCCAGATGCTCAAGAATGTCCACACCGGTTGGAATCCGCAGCTCGCGCCGGATCAATTCAAAGTCATGCACAGGCTCGGTCAGGGTACCGTCCATGTCGAACACCCAATGACGGCTGGCGGCGACGTCGCAACGCCCCGCCACATCAACGAGCACCGACATCAATCCCAGTTCGGCATCTGGCTGCCGTCCAAGCCACCGACCTCGAACACCGCCTTGCGGGTGCCACCAGCCAGCACCGGGAACTCGATCTCGATGACCTTGGCCTTGCGTGTCTGCCGCCATAGACCGCGGTTGTCATCGATGAACATGGCGATGGCCTCATCGGTATCCGGGCGATACGCGGCCATGTTCCGTGCCGGCGCCCCATCGACGCTGACCTTGACCTGGCAAGCGCGGTAGCAAACCTTGGCGAAGTCGCTGGACTGCAGCACCAGATAGGCGTGACGCTTCCACTCCGGGTGATCGCGGAACACCAGGTTCACCTGCTTGGGGCCAGTGCTGTCCACTTCCACGCGGTCCTTGCTGAGGATCGCTGCCGAGCGCTGGGTACCGCCCTTGACCGGCACCTGGTTGTAGCTCCACAAGGCCTGCATGCGGCGCAGCTCGCTGGCGACAACGGCCTTCTCCCGAACCTCGGCAAAGCCCGGCTCGATACGCTTGGCGGTTTCCGAATCGGGGAACTGATCGAGCAAGGCGGCGCCGTGGATGCGCGCTTTTTCCCAATCGGCGGCGGTAACTGCAGTGTCATAGAGCTTGCCGATACCTTCGGCGTCGGCTTCGCGCTTGGCGCGCTCCTGTGCAGCTGCAGCTTCTTGTTGCTGGCGCTCGGCCTCCGGGTTGCTGCAGGCGGCCAGAGCGAAGACGCAGAGAGCGCCAAGGATCAGGGGTTTCATCAATCAGCTCCGGTGAACGTGGCGCGGAATGGGCGCGCGATGGGGTTCACTTTAGAGCATGTCGGGGAATCGGGAGTCGCTTTGGCTTTGGCTTTGGCTTTGGCTTTGGCTTTGACGTTGGCTTTGGCTTTGGCTTTGGCTTTGGCGTTACGCCTTATGCCGTCATTCCCGCCTACGCGGGAATGACGGCATCAACGGCAACCATCACCCCTCGCCAACCCGCCACCAAGGCGTGGCAGGCGCAGGTGCACGGATATCCAGACGCTCGCCCATCTGCGGCGCAGTCAACACAACCCCCTGCTCCGCCGCCAACGTCGTGATCCGCTCGAACGGCTCGGTCCAGGGATGCAAGGCCAGATCAAACGTGCCGTTATGGATCGGCATCATCACCTTGCCGCGTACATCCAGATGCGCCTGCAGGCTCTGCTCCGGTTGCATGTGCACGCCCGGCCAATCGGCGTCGTAGGCACCGGTCTCGACCATCGCCAGATCGAACGGGCCGTAGCGCTCACCGATCTTCGCAAAGCCATCGAAATAACCACTGTCGCCACTGAAGAAGATCCGCGTGCGACCGGTATCGATCACCCACGACGCCCACAAGGTGCGATTGCCATCAGACAGCCCGCGACCGGAGAAATGCTGCGCAGGCGTGGCGGCGATCTTCAGCCCTTCCACCCGCGTTTCCTGCCACCAGTCGAGCTGGGTGATCTTCTCCTTCGGCACACCCCAGGCCAGCAGGCGATCACCCACGCCCAGCGCGGTGACGAAGTGCCGCACCTTCGGTGCAAGCGCCAACACCGCGTCGTGATCGAGGTGATCGTAGTGGTCGTGCGAAATGATGACGCCGGTAATCTCGGGCAACTCGTCGATCGACAGCGGCGGCGCATGGAAGCGCTTGGGCCCCATGAACGAGAACGGCGACACGCGCTCGGAGAACACCGGATCGGTCAGCCAGAAGTGACCATCCAGCTTCATCAGCATGGTCGAGTGGCCTAGCCGCCACAGGCTGTCGTCGGGCGCGTCCAGCAGCGCCTGCCGGGTCAAGACATGCACCGGGATCGCCACCTGCGGAGTCGCATCGGCCGGCTTGTCGAACAGGAACCGCCACCACACCTTGGCCCCGCGCACGAAGCCAAGCGGAACCTGCTTGGCCACATTGTGGAAACGCCCCTCGCCGTATTGCGGCGACTGGTCGTAGGAGGCGGCAGGATGCGCACCGCAGGTCAGCAGGCCAATGGACATGGCGATCAACACCGTAATGAGGATGAGGAAACGAGGCAGGCGACGCTTCATGGCTGGGCTTGCCGTTAAAAGTACACTGTCGAGTCTACTTCCATTTCAAGGAAAGTAAACTGAACGGTGTAAAATGGATGAATGACCGACTCCAAGCGCCCACTCCGCCTGACCGACCGCAAACGCGAGGCCATCCTGCGTGCGGCGGTGGCCGAGTTCCGCGAACTGGGCTTTGCCGGCACCAGCATGGACCGCATCGCCGCCACCGCCGAGGTGTCCAAGCGCACCGTCTACAACCACTTCGCCAGCAAGGACGAGCTGTTCACCGCCATCCTCTGGCAGCTGTGGGAAGCCAGCCAATCGCTGGACGCCCTCGCCTACGATCCGGCACGGCCACTGCGCGAGCAGTTGCTGGCCTTCGTCGCGCAGAAGCTGCGCCTGCTCAGCGACGCCAGCTTCATCGACCTGTCGCGGGTGGCCATGGCCGAACTGGTGCATGCACCGGAACGGGCGCGAGCGATGATGGACAAGCTGGCCGAAAAGGAAGAGGGATTGACCACCTGGATCCGCGCGGCACAGGCCGATGGCCGCCTGCGCGAGGACATCGCCCCGGCTGACGCCGCCCACCAGCTGCAGGGCATGGTCAAGGCGTTCGCGTTCTGGCCGCAGATCGCAATGGGTGCCGCGCCACTGGACGCTGTTGCACAGCAACGGGTGATGCACGACTGCGTGGATATGTTCCTGGCGGTGCGCGCCACGCCCTGAGCGCAGCGCGCGCCCGCTCCGGTAGCCTGCGGCCTGCCGCAGGAATCATCGCTCGGTCGTACGAACGGCCGGAATGACTACAGGTGTAGTTACCTTTGACACTGCGGCGCTGACCTGGCTGTTCGTACACTCAGTGAACACGCCCACCGGGCCCTTCGCAGACACACGCAACGTGCGCACTTCACTGAAATGGTCTTCGCTGTTGTTGTCCGTACTCCCGCTCCATGCCCTCGCCGCCGATCAATGGATCCTGGCCACCGATCTATGGGGCAACAGCGCCCAGCAGACCTTGAATCTGGACGTGCAAGGCACGCGGGTCAGCGGAACATTGGGCGGTGACCCGATTACTGGCAGCTTGAACGGCAAGCAGCTTAAGTTCACCGCAACCAGCAGTGACGGTCAGGTCTATCACTACGACGGCCGCATCGATGGCAGCCGCATGCAGGGCCGCAGCGACGAGCCAGACACCAACAATCGCAGCGCGCGTGCAGCGCATGATTTCAGCGCATGGCGGGTGCCGGTACGGCCGGACAACGCACCGCGCCTGCACGACTTCACCCCAAGCGACTACTCCAACACCTTCAGCGCCGACCGCGCCCCTGCGCTGGTGATCTGGCCCGGCGATTCGGTGCAGACCAAGACCCTGGATTCCGGTGGTGTCGACGAGCACGGCATCACCCGCGCCTTGTTCGGCAATCCACAGGTCGGGCCGTTCTTTGTCGCCGGTGCCGAGCCCGGCGATACGCTGGCGATCACCATCAGCTCGCTCAAACTCAACCGCGACTACGCTGACAGCCTCGACGGCATCGTAGGCCGTTTGAAGACACCGCGCATCGCCACCGAAACCGCGACGCTGGGCAAGCCGGTGCGCTGGGAACTGGATCGTGCGCGCGGCATGGCGCGGCCACAGGGCGCCAGCGGCGCATTGAAGAATTTTGAAATCCCGGTCAAGCCGATGCTCGGCGGCCTCGCCGTTGCACCCGGCTTTGGTTACCCGCCCTTCTCGACCGGCGACACCAGCGACTTCGGCGGCAACATGGATTTCAACGCCGTGGTCCAGGGCAATACGGTTTACCTGGAGGTGCAGCAGCCCGGCGCATTGCTGTATGTCGGTGATGGCCATGCCCTGCAGGGTGATGGTGAAACCAGCCAATGGGCGCTGGAGACATCACTGGATGTGGTGCTGAAAGTTGAACTGATCAAGAAGCACTCCATCGCCACGCCGCGCGTGGAATCGCCTACTCAAATCATGACCCTGGGGCAGGCCGGTTCCAGTGATGATGCACTGCGGCTGGCGACGTCGGGAATGCTGCAGTGGCTGCGCCAGTCCTATGGGCTGGATATGTCGCAGGCTACGCAGGTGTTGGGCGTGGCGGTGCAGTACAACGTGGTCAATCTTGCAGGTCGCAGTGTTGGTGTGGCGGCGAAGATCGACAAGTCGGTATTGAAGGACCTGCCGCTTGCGGCGGCAAAGAGCAGCAATTGAGGGCTGCGGTCGAAGTCTGATTGCGGCTACGGTGCAGGAAACCGACGCGCCCGGCATCGTCGTACAACCTGCTCAACACCGCCGCCCCAAAAACGCCGCCCCAATGTAGTGCCGAGCCATGCTCGGCAGAGACCTTACCGGTAACGCCCAGCCGAGCATGGCTCGGCTCTACAAAAAAGCTCCGCGCGAAGGGCGCAGGGTGCGCTGCGCCTACCCTGGCTGCAAAGACCTGCAGATATGGGACCACGCAAAAACAAACGGCGAGCCGAAGCTCGCCGTTTGCATTGGGTCCAACTGCGCCGATTACTGCTTCGGTGCAGCTTCAGCCTTGGCGATCATCGCCTCCACCGAGGCGGTGGTGATTGGGTGGTAGCCCGGCTTGGCCTTGGCGAATACTTCCTTGGCGAAGGCCAGACCTTCCGGCGTCTTCAACAGTTCAGCGTAGATCGGCAGCACCAGCTTGCGGCGGCCGACCTTCTGGATGAACTCGCCAGCAGCAGCCTGTGCTTCGGTGTAGCCGCTGCGGATTGCCAGCGGGTACCAACGCATCGCGATTTCGCCGTTCGGGGTACCGGTGAAATGGTAACCCTTGTCCAGCTGCGCCAGCTTTTCGACCGGCAGCTTCTCGCCCATGCCATCGATGAAGCGCACCCATTCCTGGGTGTTCCACTCGCGGGTTACCTGGTTGTTCGGCAGCGAGTCGCTACCCAGGAAGGCAATGCGGGCGGTGTCGACCACGGCGAAGTTACGCGAGCGGGCCTTGGTGGCGAACGTCGGGATGCCCGGCTCTTCCAGCCATGCCTTCAACTCGGCATCGGTTACCGCCGTCGGGTTCTTCGGCAGCAGGTTCTTCTTCATGTACTCGACGAACTGGTCGGTGTTGGCGCTCTGGAAGGCATGGTCGTCGAACCAGCCACGCAGGAACGGATCAAACACCGCACGACCAAAACGCTGCTCCAGGAACTGCAGGAACCACGCGCCCTTGACGTAAGCCACCTGGCTCAGCGCATCGTCCGGGTCACGCTCGTTGAGCGGCGGCAGTGCCAGCGCCTGGTCGGCCGGGCTCATGTCCTTCACTTCGTTGAGCAGATCGGTCTGGTCGATCTCGCGCTCCATCTCTGCCATCTCGGCGCCATACAGCGCCTCGGTGATGCGGCCCTGCACGTAGGTGGTGAAACCTTCGTTGAGCCAGATGTCCTTCCAGCTGGCGTTGGTCACCAGGTTGCCGGACCAGCTATGCGCCAGTTCGTGCGCGACCAGCGACACCAGCGACTTGTCGCCAACGATGACGGTCGGGGTAGCGAAGGTCAGGCGCGGGTTTTCCATGCCACCGAACGGGAACGACGGCGGCAGCACCAGCATGTCGTAACGGCCCCAACGGTATTCGCCGTACAGGTTCTCGGCGGCACCGATCATTTTCTCGGTGTCTTCGAATTCCTTGACGGCCTTGTTGACCATGGTCGGCTCGGCCCACACGCCGGAGCGCTCGGAGATCGGCTCGAACACCAGGTCACCGGCAGCGATGGCCAGCAGGTAGGACGGAATCGGCTGCGGCATCTTGAAGGCGTAATCGCCATCGCGTGCAGCCTTGGGATCGTTGTCGGCGCTCATCAGCACCATCACGTCCGGGCGGCTGGTGACATGCGCGCTATAGGTGAAGCGGACGCTCGGGGTGTCCTGCAACGGCACCCAGGAACGGGCATGGATCGCCTGCGACTGGCTGAACATGAAGGGCAGCTTCTTGCCCTCGGTCATGGACGGCTCCAGCCACTGCAGACCGGAGGCGGTCGGCGCGGTGTGGTAGGTGATGCGCACCGAGGTCGGCTGGGCCGGGGTTTCGATGCTCAGCTTGCTGCCGAATACCTTGTCGGCCGGTGCCAGCACGAACTGCAGCGGGGTGGCAGCGCCGTCGGCGGCGAGGGCCTCGACCTTCTCCACGCTCAACTCGCGGGTGTCGAGCAGCAGCTGCTTGGCAGCCTTGTCCTTCCACTCCAGCGTGTAGGTGGCGGTGCCACCGATCTGCTTGGCGTCGAAATCGACCTTCAGATCCAGCGCCACGTCCTTGATGACGACCTTTTCGGGTTCAGCGTAGGAGCTTTCATCGTGGCTGCGGCTGACGGTATTCACGGCGGCGGCGGGCTTCTGGGCGACAGGGTCGACGGTGGGGGCTGCGGGTTCTTTGGCACAGCCGGCGACGAGCGCCACGGCCAGGGGCAGCATCAGGAACGAAGAACGCATTGATCTGGAACCGGTTCAGGGAACAACCGCTGATTTTAAACCCGAAAGGCCGTGGCGGATGCGGCAGTGCGGCAAGCGACTCCCCGCAGGCTTTGCGGAAGCTGCCCGGATGCGTGAAGTCGCCATCCCGGTGCAGGCGGGGATCGCTCTTCACATTGGTTCATCGCCCCGACCGGGAGCAAAGCAAGAGCGCCCCTCCTCCCGCAAGCGGGAGAAAGGCTAAGGCAAAAGCAAGCCCGATCGACCCATGTAGTGCCGAGCCATGCTCGGCAGGGGCCTTACCGGCACGGACAAAGGCAAAGGAAAAAAACAGCACTACCTCCCCAGATACAAAAAAGGCGGCCAATGGCCGCCTTTTCCTCAACACATCCAGCAAGCAAGCCTCAGAGTTTGTAACCCGAGTGAATCGAAACAATCCCAGCGCTCAGGTTCTTGTAATGGCAGCGGCCAAACCCGGCCTCGCTCATCATCGCCTTCAGCTCCTCCTGCGGCGGGTGCTTGCGGATGCTCTCGGCCAGATACTGATAGCTGTCGGCATCACCGCGCGCAAACAGCTTGCCCAGCTTCGGCAGCACCTTGAACGAGTGGAAATCGTAGATCGGCTTGAACCAGTCCACGGTCACTTCCGAGAACTCCAGCACGCGCGCCTGACCACCCACCTTCAGCACGCGGTACATCTCGCGCAGCGCTGCTTCCTTGTCGGTCACGTTGCGCAGACCGAAGGAAATGGTCACCAGATCAAAGCTCTGGTCCGGGAACGGCAGTGCCTCTGCATTGAGCTGCACCCACTCGAAACCCGAAACCTGGCCACGGTTGGTCAGACGGTCGCGACCCACCGACAGCATGCCGGCGTTGATATCACCCAACACCACGCTGCCTTCGGCGCCGATGCGCTCTTTCAGCAGCACCGCGATATCGCCGGTACCGCCGGCCAGATCCAGTACGCGGTCACCCGGCTTCACCTGCGCGGTGGCTACGAAGTAGCGCTTCCACAGCCGATGAATACCCAAGCTCATCAGGTCGTTCATCACGTCGTAGTTGTCGGCCACGGAAGTGAACACCTGGCCGACAAGCTTCTGCTTGTCCTTGGCCGGTACATCGCGGAAGCCGAAGTGGGTGGTGCCGGTCTTGTAGGGGGATTCGCTCATGCCTCCGATTATCGCACCGACAGCCCGATTGCGGCGCCAGCAGGCTGAATCCGGCCGCTATGATGATCGCCACAGCACCACAAGGACCTTGCATGATCACCACCCCGGACTACCGCGCCCTGCTTGAAACCGCCATCGCCGAGGCCCGCCAAGGCCTGGCCGAAGGCGGCATCCCGATTGGCGCGGCGCTGTACCACAACGATGGCCGCCTGCTCGGCTGCGGCCACAACCGCCGCATCCAGGAAGGCGACCCGTCCATCCACGGCGAAACCGACGCCTTCCGCAAGGCCGGCCGCCAGCGCGGCTACCGCAACACCATCATGGTCACCACCCTGGCCCCGTGCTGGTACTGCAGCGGCCTGGTACGCCAGTTCAACATCGGCACCGTGGTGGTGGGTGAATCGGTCAGCTTCCCGGGTGGAATCGACTGGCTACGCGAGAACGGCGTGAATGTCATCGACCTGAATGACGCCAGCTGCATCGAGATGATGGGCCGCTACATCGCGGAGAACCCGGACGTCTGGAATGAAGATATCGGCGAATAACGTGACGTAATCTGAACAAACCCCCATTAATCTCATAGGGAAATTAGACGTTGTAGCCAGCTCGTAAGATAAACAGCGGTATGCTCGGGGTACAGGGGCACTGCCATCGAGGTGAAGCGATGTATACAACGCCCATCCAACACAGCAGTCGCCAATCCCTCCAGCGTGCTGGGGAGCAATTGCGACAGCAGTACGCACGACATCGCTGCTCGGCCCCGTTCTGGGATGCCTACCAACAGGTTCAACGTGAACTGGTAGCGGCACATCCGGAACACCAGGCCGAGCTATGCAACCGCTTGGCGGTATTTGCCCAAGGTCTGGGCGCGGTTGAGAAGGCTCAGTTACTGGAGCTGGCGGACAACGAAGCATAAGAAAACCGGGCCCAGCCCGGTTTTTTTTGCCCTGTTTCCTGTAGTGCCGAGCCATGCTCGGCAGAGACTTCACCGGTAGCCCATCAGCACTGTGGGAGCGGCGTAAGCCGCGAAGCTCGCATCGCTGAAGTCACCTGGATATGGGTCACCTGATAAATCGCCAGCTTCGCGGCTTACGCCGCTCCCACAAAAACAAAAAACAAAAACAAAAACAAAAGGCGCCTTTCGGCGCCTTTTGTTTGCAACTACCCTGCCCGCTTACTGCTGCGGCAGGTCACCGTTCTTGGCCAGCTGCTTGCGGTTGAACAAGCGCTGCACCACCACGAAGAACAGCGGGATGAAGAACAGGCCGAGCAAGGTGCCCACCACCATGCCGCCCAACACGCCGGTACCAATGGCGCGCTGTGCACCCGAACCCGCACCGGAAGCGATTGCCAGCGGCAACACGCCCAAGCCGAAGGCCAGCGAGGTCATGATGATCGGACGCAGACGGTCACGGACCGCATGCATCGTCGCTTCGATCACGCCCGAACCCTTCTCCAGATGCTCCTTGGCGAACTCGACGATCAGGATCGCGTTCTTCGAGGTCAAACCCACGGTGGTCAACATCGCCACCTGGAAGTACACGTCGCGCTCCATGCCGCGCATGGTGTTGGCCAGCACCGCACCGAGAATACCCAGCGGGGCAACCATCAGCACCGCGGTCGGCACGCTCCAGCTTTCATACAGCGCAGCCAGGCACAGGAACACGATCAGCAGCGACAGCGTGTACAGCAGCGGCGTCTGCGAACCGGCCTCGCGCTCCTGGTACGACACGGCGGTCCACTCGATGCTGAAACCTGCCGGCAACTGCTTGGCCAGCTTCTCCACTTCCAGCATTGCATCACCCGAGGCTACGCCCGGTGCGGCTTCGCCCTGGATTTCCAGTGCGGAGACGCCGTTGTAGCGCTCCAGACGCGGCGAGCCGTAGTCCCAACGCTGGCTGGCGAAGGCCGAGAACGGCACCATCTCGCCGGAGGTGTTCTTCACCGTCCACAGGTTGAAGTCTTCCGGGTTCATGCGGAAGGCATCATCGGCCTGCACGTAGACGCGCTTGACGCGGCCACGGTCGATGAAGTCATCGACGTAACTCGAACCCCAGGCGGTGGCCAGCGTGCTGTTGATGGTGTCCAGCGACAGACCATGCGCACCGGCCTTGGCCACGTCGATGTCCAGACGCAGCTGCGGGGTGTCGTCCAGGCCGTTCGGGCGCACGTTGGCCAGCAGCTTGCTTTCGCCGGCCATGCCCAACAACTGGTTACGCGCATTGACCAGCGCATCATGACCCTGCCCGGAGTTGTCCTTCAGGAAGAAGGTGTAACCCGAGGCGATACCCAGCTCCGGCATGGCCGGCGGCGGGAAGGCGAAGATGAAGGCATCCTTGATCTGGCCAAGGGCGGCCATCGCGCGCCCGGTGATCGGGCCAACACCTTGATCAGGGGTGCGCTCACTCCAGTCCTTGAGCTTGACGAAGGCCATGCCCGAGTTCTGGCCCATGCCCGAGAAGCTGAAGCCCTGCACCGAGAACACCGACTCAACCGCGTCCTTCTCGTTCTTCAGGAAGTGGTCTTCCAGCTTGTAGATCGAGTCCAGGGTACGTTCCTGGGTAGCGCCAACCGGTGCATTGACCAGCGCCATCAGGATGCCCTGGTCTTCATTGGGCAGGAACGAGCTGGGCAGGCGGACGAACAACAGGCCCATCACTACCGCCAACGCCAGGAAC
The DNA here is from genome assembly GCF_056759995.1 of Stenotrophomonas sp. STEN030. Lineage (NCBI taxonomy): Bacteria > Pseudomonadati > Pseudomonadota > Gammaproteobacteria > Lysobacterales > Lysobacteraceae > Stenotrophomonas > Stenotrophomonas sp. STEN030. Next base: position 54,700 of record NZ_JBRREB010000012.1, read on the forward strand.
ACCGCCATGAAGCGGCCCGGACGATTGAGGATGCCGCGCACGCCACGCTGGTAGGTGCCGCTGGTGCGGTCGAAGCCGTTGTTGAACCAGTTGAAGAAGCGGCCCGAGATACCCTTGTGGGCAACGTGGTGCTCGCCCTTCTTCAGCGGCTTGAGCATGGTGGCGCACAGCGCCGGGGTCAGCACGATGGCGACCAGCACCGACAAGGCCATCGCCGAAACAATGGTCGCCGAGAACTGCCGGTAGATGACGCCGGTGGAGCCGCTCATGAAGGCCATCGGCACGAACACCGCCGACAGCACCAGGCCGATGCCGACCAGCGCGCCGGTGATCTGGCTCATCGACTTGCGGGTGGCTTCCAGCGGCGACAGTCCTTCCTCGGACATGATGCGCTCGACGTTCTCCACCACCACGATGGCGTCATCGACCAATAGGCCGATCGCCAACACCATCGCGAACATGGTCAGCATGTTGATGGAGAAACCCAGCACCGCGAGGATGCCGAAGGTACCCAGCAACACCACCGGCACGGCGATGGTCGGGATCAGGGTGGCGCGGAAGTTCTGCAGGAACAGGTACATCACCACGAACACCAGCACGATGGCCTCAAGCAGCGTCTTGACCACGCCCTTGATCGACACGCGCACGAACGGGGTGGTGTCGTACGGGATCACCGCCTTCATGCCGGCCGGGAAGTTCGCCTTCAGCTCGTCCAGGGTCTTGCTCACGCCCTCGGCGGTTTCCAGCGCGTTGGCACCGGTAGCCAGGGTGATGGCCAGGCCGGAGGCCGGCTTGCCGTTGTAACGGGTAACGAAGTCGTAGGTTTCCGCGCCCAACTCGACGCGGGCAACGTCGCCCAGCTTCAGGGTGGAGCCGTCACTCTCGGTACGCACGACGATGTTGCGGAACTGTTCCGGCGTCTGCAGACGGTCCTGGGCATTGATGGTGGCATTGAGCTGCTGGCCCTTGATGGCCGGTGCACCGCCCAGCTGGCCCACGGCGACCTGCGCGTTCTGTGCCTTGACCGCAGCGGTGACCTCATCAACCGATACCTTGTAGGTCTGCAGCTTGGTCGGGTCCAGCCAGATGCGCATGGCGTACTTGCCACCGAACACCTGGATCGAACCCACGCCCGGTACGCGGCTCAGCGGATCAACAATGTTGGAACCCACGTAGTCGGAGATGTCGTTCTCATCCATGCTGCCGTCTTCGGAGACGAAGCCCAGCACGTTGAGGAAGCCCGAACTCGACTTGGCGACGTTGATGCCCTGGCGCTGCACTTCCTGCGGCAACAGCGGCATCGCCAGCTGCAGCTTGTTCTGCACCTGCACCTGGGCGATGTCGGAGTTGGTGCCGCTCTCGAAGGTCAGGGTGATGCTGGCCTGGCCGTTGGAGGAGCTGTTGGAGGAGAAGTACATCAGGCCATCCAGGCCCTTCATGTTCTGCTCGATGATCTGCGTCACCGAGTCCTCGACCACCTTGGCCGAAGCGCCCGGGTAGCTGGCGGAAATGGACACCGCAGGCGGCGCGACCTCGGGATACATCGAGATCGGCAGCTTGAGCATTGCCAGCGCGCCGGCAAGCATGATGATGATGGCGATGACCCACGCAAAGATGGGCCTGTCGATAAAGAAGCGTGCCATGTAGTTCTCCGCTTACTGCTTGTCAGCCGGCGCCGCGGCAGGCGCGGCGGCTGGCTTGGCGGCTTCGGCACCCTTCTCGGTGGCCTGCACCGGCATCCCCGGGCCGATCTTCTGCAGACCTTCGACAATGACCTTGTCGCCTGCCTTCAGACCATCCTCGACCAGCCACTTGTCACCAATGGTGCGGCTGACCTTGACCGGGCGAACGGCAACCTTGCCTTCGGCATCGACCACCATCGCGGAGGTATCGCCCTTGGGATCACGTGCGATGCCCTGCATCGGCACCAGCAGCGCGTTCGGGCGCACACCACTGCCCAGCACCGCACGCACGAACATGCCCGGCATCAGTACCTGATCCGGGTTGTCCACACGCACGCGCATCAGGTAGCTACCGGTAGCTGGGTCGACGCTGACTTCGGAGAACTCAAGCTTGCCCTTGTGGCCAAAGGTGCTGCCGTCTTCCAGCACGATATCGACCGGCAGTTCCGAGGCGCCTTCAAGGCGACCAGCGGCCAGTTCGCGGCGCAGCTGCAACAGCTCGGCCGAGGACTGGGTGACGTCGATATAGATCGGGTCGAGCTGGTTGATGGTGGCCAGCGGCTCAGCCTGACCGGCGCTGACCAGCGCGCCCTGGGTAACCGAGGACTTGCCGATCTGGCCGCTGATCGGCGCGGTGATGCGGGCATAGCCCAGCGTCACATTGGCCGCATCCAGCGAAGCACGGGCGGCAAGCACGTCGGCCTCGGCCTGCTTCCAGGAGGCCTGCGCATTCTCGTCGTCCTGCACGCTGATCACCCGCGACTTGACCAGCTCGCTGCTGCGGCGCGCGGCCAGACGCGCGGCGTTGGCGCTGGCTTCGGCACGTGCCAGCTGCGCGCGTGCGCTGTTGGCCTGCGCACGGTAAGCGGCGTCATCCAGCTGATACAGCGGATCACCAGCCTTGACCACGCTGCCTTCGGTGAACAGGCGCTTGGCGACAATGCCGCTGACCTGCGGGCGCACTTCGGCGACCTGGTAGCCATTGGCACGGCCGGCCAGTTCGCGGGTCAAGGTGACCGTTTCCGGCTTCAGCGTGACCACGGTGACCTGACCCGGCCCACCCTGCTGCGGCTGCTCCCCGCCGCCCTTGCAGGCAACGAGCGCGACGGATAGTGCGAGGGAAAGCGCGACGAGACGGTAGCGACTGATAGCAGGCATGGGAGAGGAGCTCAATGGGGAAAAGTGGCGCTCGAGGATCGGGCGGAACATGAGGTATGCCGAGGCATATCCTTCCGTACCGCATACGTTACGGGTACAGCCGTGGCAACCGCCACCACCACACACATCACGGCCATCCTGCAAAGCAAGCTGCGGAAATATACATACATACACGGATGTTTGTAAACGGGTACAATTCAGGTCGGTTTCATCCAGCATTTGCACAGAGCAATGGCCAGAAAGACCAAAGAAGAGGCAGCAGTCACCCGCGAAAGCATCCTGGATGCCGCGCTGGCCTATTTCCATGAACACGGCGTCGCCGGCAGCTCGCTGGCGGCGATAGGCGAGCGCGCGGGCGTCTCCCGTGGCGCGGTGTACTGGCACTTCAAGAACAAGACCGAAGTGCTGGAAGCGATGATCAACCGCGAGCGCGTGCCGTTCATCAAGCGCCTGCGCCAGACCTACTCGCCCCTGCGCAACACGCCGATCCTGGACCTGCGCTCGGCCATGCTGGTGTCCCTGAGCGAACTGGCCAACGATCCACGATTGCGCGAGATGATGGAAATCATGCTGCGCAACGACCTGTCCACCGAAAGCGTGGCGATGCAGCAACTGCAGCACGACAGCGTCGAAGAAGAGATGGCGATTTTCCGCCGCGCCCTGGAGCGCGCGCGTGACCTGGGCCAGCTGCGCGATGGCGTGAACACCGCCACCAGCGCACGCATCCTGCACGCAGGTCTGACCGGCGTGCTGTACAGCGCCATGCTGGAGCCCACCCAGTTCGACCTGGAGCGTGACAGCCGCGAGATGCTGGACGCATTGATGGCGCACTACGTAAATCCAGGTGTATTCGAGCCCGGCTCAGATCCTTCGCCACTGCCAGCGCCAGACGAAGACTAAGCAAGCCCTGTAGCGCCGAGCCATGCTCGGCAGGGGCTTTGCCGAACAACCTTGCAGAGCCGCAACAGTCTTGTAGGAGCGGCGTAAGCCGCGAAGCAAGCGAACGCAAACGCAGAAGCAGAGCACCCCTCCCAACCCTCCCCTTGCCTGCGGCAAAGGGAGGGCTAAAGCCGCAGCGCCGCCTGCCTTTCGTAGTGCCGAGCCATGCTCGGCAGGGGCCTTACTCGCAATGCCAACAGCCAAAGCCATCGCCTTCGCCTTCGCCCGCACACAAAAAAAAACGGCGACACCAAAGTGCCGCCGCCTCTCACCAACCCAAACCAACAATCACAAGATATAGCGACTCAGATCCGGGTCCTTCACCAACTCACCCAGGTGCTTGTCCACATACGCAGGGTCGATCGCAATGCTGTCGCCATCACGGTCCGGCGCCTCATAGCTCAAGGTATCCAGCAAGCGCTCCAACACGGTGTGTAACCTACGCGCACCAATATTCTCCTGACGCTCGTTGACCTGGAAGGCAATCTCCGCCAAACGGTCCACCGCCTCGGCAGTGAAGTTGACCTTGACGCCTTCCGTCGCCAACAGCGCTTCGTACTGCTTGGTCAACGCAGCCTTCGGCTCGGTCAGAATCCGCACGAAATCATTCTTGCTCAGCGCACCCAGCTCCACGCGGATCGGGAAACGACCCTGCAGCTCGGGAATCAGATCGCTCGGCTTGGCCAGATGGAACGCACCGGAAGCAATGAACAGGATGTGGTCGGTCTTCACGGTGCCGTACTTGGTCGACACATTGGAACCTTCCACCAGCGGCAGCAGATCACGCTGCACGCCTTCGCGTGACACATCGCCACCGGAGGAACCGGCATCGCTGCGCTTGGCCACCTTGTCGATCTCGTCGATGAAGACAATGCCATGCTGCTCGCAGGCCTCAACCGCAGCCGTGCGGATATCGTCTTCGTTGACCAGCTTGCCGGCCTCTTCCTCGATCAGCAGCGGGCGAGCGGCCTTGATGCTCAGCGTGCGCTTGTTCGACTTGGCGCTGCCCAGATTGGCGAACATCGACTTCAGCTGCTGGCCCATTTCCTCCATGCCCGGCGGGGTCATGATGTCCATGCTGACGTTGGCAGCAACATCCAGCTCGATCTCGCGCTCGTCCAGCTCGCCAGCGCGCAGCATGCGGCGGAACTTGATGCGGGTTTCGTTATCGGCAGCCGACGGTTCGTTACGTGCCGCTTCCGGATCGAAGCCGATGCCGACGCTGCGACGCGGCAGCAGCGCATCGAGGATGCGGTCTTCAGCCTTCTCTTCCGCCTGGGTGCGCACGCGCACCTTGGCCTGCTCGCGGTACAACTTCACCGCGGTATCGGCCAGGTCGCGGATGATCTGCTCCACGTCCTTGCCGACGTAGCCAACCTCGGTGAAGCGGGTAGCTTCAACCTTGACGAACGGTGCGTTTGCCAGCGTGGCCAAGCGGCGGGCGATCTCGGTCTTGCCGACGCCGGTCGGGCCGATCATCAGGATGTTCTTGGGCATCACCTCGTTGCGCAGCTCGGTGGGCAGCTGCATGCGGCGCCAGCGGTTACGCAGCGCAATGGCGACCGCACGCTTGGCGTCGTGCTGGCCAACGATGTGACGGTCCAGCTCCTGCACGATTTCGCGCGGGGTCATGGTGGCGGAGGAAACTTCGATCTTGTGGCTCATGGGGTACTCGCGATTGGTGGCCGGAGAGCTCAGAGCTCTTCCACCACGACGTTGGTATTGGTGTAGATGCAGATACCGCCGGCGATGTTGATCGCCTCGGTGGCCACGCCACGTGCATCCAGATCGGTGTGCTTGAGCAGCGCCCGCGCCGCGCTGAGCGCGTAGGAACCGCCAGAACCAATCGCGATGATGCCGTCTTCCGGCTCGATCACATCACCGGTACCGCTGATGATCAGCGAAGTCTCTTTATCAGCCACAGCCAACAGCGCTTCGAGCTTGCCGTAGCGGCGATCGGTACGCCAATCCTTGGCCAGCTCCACTGCCGCGCGGGTCAACTGGCCGTGCTTCTCAAGTTTGGCTTCAAACAATTCGAACAGGGTAAAGGCATCTGCCGCCGCACCAGCAAAGCCGGCCAGCACGTCACCATCGCGGCCAAGCCGGCGCACCTTGCGCGCATTGCCCTTCATCACCGTATGACCCAGGGTGACCTGACCATCGCCAGCAATCGCCACATGCTCGCCGCGACGTACGCAGCAGATGGTGGTGGCATGAAACACGTTCGGGTTCTGACTGGGGTCCATACGGCCTCCGGAATACTGTTCACCGGTAATGGGGCCGGTCAGCACCGCGATCAAGCCTCCCCCCGCAACCGACAGCCGCCATTCAGAAAAAGCCAACATGTAATGCCGAGCCATGCACGGCAGAAGCCTTCCCAACAATCCCACCGATCACCTTATAGGAGCGGCGTGAGCCGCGAAGCCGACACCACTGAAGTGACAAACAAGCCGGCAACCTGATTGATTCCCAGCTTCGCGGCTCACGCCGCTCCTACAACGGCTTCAGCGCTGCCCGCCCCGGTTTACCCGGCTCCGGCGCTATCCCCCAAGCCAGATACCAATCCTCACCCTGCAACTCCGCCGGGTGCTGCGTGCGCCCGGAACCATTGCCACAGGCCAACGCATCGGTAGCGCAGTACTTGTCACAACCCCAACAGATCCGCTCGGGATGCTTGGGATTCAACGGAAAAGGTTTGGCCACAACGATGCCCTCCACGCTTGAACGGCCAACATGCGCCGCACGAACAACCGCCGCACTGACCAAAATCAAGCAAACCCATGTAGTGCCGATCCATGCTCGGCAGAGGCCTTCCCAGCAAACCCAGCCGTAGTGCCGAGCCATGCTCGGCAGAGGCTTCACCGGTAACGCTGCAGCAGCGCCTGGCGCCGCCCTACCGCACAAGGTCACCCCAACGCCCGTCTGGGCCAACCACTCCACCCGCACCATCTGACAGCTGCTAGGCTGCGCAGAATCAGCCCAAGGACACAGTCATGAGCAGATCACCCCTCCTGTTGATCGCGGCAATCCCTCTTGCCTGGCTGTCACTCGCAACCCCCGCCAACGCATCCATCCCGTTATTCAACGGCAGCTGCCCGGGTGGCCTGGAAATCCACGCTGACGATGGTGGCCCCGTCTACGTCAACGGCAAGGAAACCACGCTCAAGCGCTTCAACGACAGCTACTACGAAGCCCGCGATCCCAGCAGTGGCGTGACCTTGTCCATCTCCCGCTCGGCCGATGGCGGCACGCAGGTTTCCTATACCGGCGCTGGCCGCCGCAATGGAATCTGCAGCCTCAATTCAGCGCCAGCCGAAGCCGCACCGGCCCGCGACAAAGCCTTGCCGCATGAAGTTACCTGTGAATCAACAGGCAAGGCGCAAGCCGAATGCGATATGGACACCCACGGTGATGTTCGCCTGGTCCGTCAACTCAGTCATACCGAATGCGTGCAGAACCAGAACTGGGGGCTTTATCACCATTCGGTCTGGGTCAAGGATGGTTGCCGCGCGGTTTTCAGCAACGCTGGCAACGGACATCCAGCGCAACACGCCGCAAGCGCCGCCGCTGGAAGCGAATTGCTTGGCGCTTGCAATATACGGGCGAACGCACAGGGTGCGGTGGTGGTTCGAGTTCCAGTCAACGACGACGTTACCGAGCTAATCATCGATTACCCCGATGGACGCTTCCTGTGCATGGTGCGCAATGATGGGATGGTTGAGTCGTTGACTCGGATGCGGGCGAAGCATTGAAAGATCCGGATTATTTCGCGGCTGCATCGCCCGGCAAAGAGCTTACCCCTCCCCAGCCCTCCCCTTCGCTACGCGAAAGGAAGGGGGCGAAGCAGGTAGTGCCGAGCCATGCTCGGCATCCCCTTCAAACCCGATCCGCCCGACAGCAGAAACAGCCATAGCGGGCAAAGTGCAGATGCACATAGGCCACAGCAGCGTCATCAAATCCCTGCTGCAACCACTCGGCAACGTTGAGCCCATCGCAGACCTCGACAAATATGATCCGATCTCCGGCGCCGTAGGCTCGCAAAGACATCAAGCGACGCTGTACCTGCGGCGTAACCTCATCGACCAGCAACTCCGCACGCGCCACACCGCGGCGAACGAAGACCGGTCCGCTGGCCCTATACGGCGAAGCAGCCGGCTGATGCTGATACGACAGCAACAGCAGCTCTTCGCCCACCTGGGCATCTGCAAGGCTCACCCGGCATGGAAACCCGACACGGCCGTCGCGATGACACGCGCAATCTGCCGTGCGGCGAGCTCCGCATCATCGAATTGAAATAGTTCAGTGAAAGGCTCGGGATTCAACCCTTCCAGTAGAAAGGACGCCATGCTGCATCTCGATGACCGAAGGTCTGCAACATCGCAGCCCCAGCAGTCCGATGCTCGCCATGATCGGACGCTTCATTTCAGCAACCCGTTATCTGCACCAGCGGCTACTCCGCTCGCACCAACGCGAACCAGCGATAGACGAGGTATGCAACAGCTGCTGCCACCGGTAGCAAGCTGATCCATAGCGGCAGCTTGACCACGAAGAACATCGCAGCAAAACAGGCAAAGGCCAGGAATGACAGGAGCATGGCCCATACGTTGAACAATGCTATATCTGCGGCATCTCTCCCAAGGGATTTTCTTGGCAGATTCCTGCCTGAGCGTTGCCTGCGAAGCAGCCAGATATCCGTGACGAAATCCACAACACCCTCAATCAACCCGCCAAGCAAGCCAGACATCGTGCAACCCTGTTGATCATGATGAATACGCGGATGGTCACAGCGGACCCAGCACCAGTCAAGCGAGGCGCACGACCATCTCCATGCAACCCTCTGACGACTGACTTCGGGCTGCTGCTGGCCCGGACTCAAACCGCCTTGCCGAACCAGCCCAACCTCGAAGTTCGGCCTGCCAGCACATCGACGCTTACTGCGGACTCTGTTGCCCAAGTTCCTGCGCCAACCCGATGAGGATTCCTTCCACGCCACGGAGGTAGCACAGCCGATAGGTATCCTCGTAGTTGACCACTCCGTCAACCACGGAAGCCCCGAGTTTCTTGAGTCGAGCAAGCGTGCTCTCGATGTCCTCAACCGCAAACATGACGCGCAGGTAGCCCAAGGAGTTCACAGGCGCTGTGCGGTGGTCCGAGGCAATGGCGGGAGCGTCGAAGCGCGATAGCTCGATTCGGCTGTGACCATCAGGAGTACGCATCATGGCGATCTCGACGCGCTGATCACGCAGGCCGGTGACGCGCCCAGCCCACTCACCTTCGATGGGCATTCGACCTTCAAGTTCGAGCCCCAGTTCGCTGAAGAAATCGATGGCTGCGTCCAAGTCTTCAACAACGATACCTACGTTGTCCATGCGCTTGACTGTCATGAATGCCCTTCGGTGCCTGGCACCTGAGTTAGGCCGCGATATGCAGAGCTTAGGCGGCGGTGTGGCGCGAGCCTACACCCTAGGACGCAACGACCTTGAGAACGGAATTCGAATGCGCGCAGTTGTCTTCAGCTGCCTGTGCTGAAGACAACGCTATCAAGGCTGCACAGCCACCGCCAGAACACCGCTGAAAAGGACGCAGATCGATATTTTCCGCTTGATGCCGGATGCAAGAACTCGACTCTGACCCCGGTTTTCTCCCCAAAACCCGAAGATGCTGACAACACCCTGCTCAAGCGCTACGTTGCACTCTGGAACGGGGGGTTCGCATGGGACGCAGAACAAAACAATCCGCAATCGGCGCATTGGCAACCATGCCGTGGCCAGTAGGCTTCCTCGCTGGGATCATCGGCTTCATCCTGGTGCGCTACGGCATCCAGTGGTTCCTGTCCCTTCAAGGCGGCATGCTGGCGCAAGCCTTTGCCCAACAATCCAGTCCTGTCTTCGCGCCGCTGGCATGGATGCTGCTCGGCATCTGCTGGATCGCCGCCCTGACCTCCTACCTCAATGCCCACAAGCGCCGCCGCTTCCTGGACACCCGCACCACGCTCGAAAGCCTTGCGGCCGGCGGCTGGCGCCATTTCGAGCAACTCGTAGGCGAAGCATTCCGCCGCCAGGGCTATGCGGTGGAAGAAACCGGGCTGGGTGGCCCCGATGGTGGCATCGATCTCATCCTACGCAAGGACGGCCGACGCACGCTGGTGCAATGCAAACAGTGGAAGCGCCAACAGGTAGGCGTCAGCGTGGTGCGCGAGATGGCCGGGCTCCTCGCCCACCATCAAGCGCAGGCAGTGAAGATCGTCTGCATCGGCAGCTATACCTCGGACGCGGAGGCATTCGCCAGAGGAAAGCCCATTGAACTGATCCGTGGAGAGCAGCTGCTGGAGATGATCCAGGCCGCGCGGCAGATGGATGCACCACGGCGTCAGCCAGATCAACGTAGCGAACCGACATGGACGCAGCCGCCAGCCGACACCTCCCCGCAACGCCAAACCTGCCCACGTTGTGGAAGTGCGCTCGTACAACGGACCAACAGGCGCACCGGCGAGGGCTTCCTTGGATGCAGCCAATACCCAAAGTGCAGAGGCAGCAGCTAAGGGCTGCAGCTTCCACTGTTGCCCCGAAGCCACGAGTGGCCATCAGCCGATCCGTGGAGCGGCCTGGTCACTGGCCCACAGCCAGAAGGTGCTTCCCCAATCGCTGCCCGCGATTTCAGGAAACACCTCTCCCTGTTTGAAATAGCGACGCGAGCCTTGCGCAGGCGTATACCACCACCCGCTGACGGGCACCGCCCTCCCGGCAGGCACCCGCTCCGGGCGAAGATCAACGTTCGAGGAGCCGGAGTACGTTCCATCTATCTCTTCAAACTCGCCTTCGATCATCTCTACGAAATACCATTCGCAACTTCGCTTCTCAAAAGCTTCAGATGCGAGCAATGAGGCGGCAACACCAGGGGGCAACGGGGTAACGCTAGACCACTCCTCTGGGTTTATCGATTGATTCTCACCAAGCGCTTCATGCAATCCGGCCTCATCCCCCCATAGGCCGCCCCGACCAACTTTCGCAGCCAGTTTGCGCCCAAACTCGTTAAGCGTGCGAGCTTCATAAAGCTCACCATAGCCGCCTGTCCAAGCGAACTGCAAAGCTGCATAAGGGTCGTCCTTGGCAACATACACCCCGGTGCATGGCGGTACCTGATCGCTCGTCGCAACGATGTCCGTGCGAACACGGAAGCGGGGAATCTTGTGGCGATCCACATGACTTTCGTTCCATATGAGCCAGAACCAAAAATCGTTGGGGCTTCTGAGCGGCCCCGCAACTGAGCTGACTTTCGCCGCATATCTAAATGTTGACTCTGCGTAATCGCGTAAAACACGTTCTTGATCAGGTGTGGACCAGAGCATGTGGTTTCCGTACTCATCGAGCATGCGACCACATTGCATCTCGCCCAAAGTCCCGTAGCGTTGACTCGATCGCATGGCAATGCTTCTCAAAGCGCCCTCCCTGAAATCAACCAAGGCTGGGAACGCATGTGTCGAGAAATGTGCCGCTGTATGCAGCGGCTGCCAACCGCCAACTGCCATACCCAACACATCCAAGGATGCGCGATCGTCGAGAAAGCCGTTCGCCATAGCAATCAATTTGTCAATTCGAGGCAGCAAACCCTGCAGGTACTTCATGGAGGTGAAGTGATACAGCAGGGTAGCCTGTCGCTTGTGCCACTGATTGAGAGAAACTTGAGAATTTTCCATAAGCTATTGCTTCGTCTTCTGGCCCGGAATATTTGGAAGACCCAACTTCACCTGATTGGATTGCGAACCAAAATCCAATGATCCCCAGCCCGTGTCGAATGGGCCCGATATCCTTGGATTGGTTATAGCTTCGCGGACACTGACATGCTTAACCTTGTCGGCAGCTGACAACGCGCTCCAGTTGCTATATGTCAGGATACTGTTCGGCGTCAGCTCACCCGTGATCTGATCTACGTCATAGAACTTCATGGTGTCGGCATGGCTGTTCACAGGCTTGTTGTCCGTTCCTCTCGGGAAGGATCCGTCTGAGTGATAGGGAACGCTAGCATCGAATTTTATCTGTTCGTAACCACCTTCCAGATAGTGTCCCGGCAGTAGATTGTCATCCTTTGTCTGCGCAGACGCAGGACCCTGCCATACCTTTAGCTTCTGCCCAGCTTTCAATTCATAAACGACGAATTGACCATTCGGATTCCAATCGGGCCAAACAGCCAGATTCTTTCTCCAACTGGTACGTGGGGAAGCAGACGCCTGTATAGCCATGAATACATCTTCGGTCATCCAGTCCGATCCTGCACCGCTGTTTGAAGGGGAAACAACGCGATAAAGCTTCAACGGCCCCTCCAATAGCTGTGCCTTCATACCTTTTGCGAAGCTCTGAATCTGAAGGTCCGATAAGCTCGGGTAACCATTGGCAACGGCCCTCTTAACGCGAGCCGATTCTTGTACCGGATCCAACGCCTCGAACTTAGTCGGCTTCCCCTTGCTCAACCAAGCCGGCGGCGGACTCGTCCGCTGCATGAGCGTGACAGCATGGGCTTCCGGCAACGTCCCTGTAAAATGCACATTGCGCGCATCGAGGATGCCGCCACGCTGCAGGATGTCTTCGATCTCCAAACGTCGGATGATCGTTTCCATGATCTCGTGAACAGGCCGCAACGCAGCGCCAATGTAGCTATTGATCTCCTCACGCACACGCCCAACGAGCGCCATCGTTGTCTTGGCGCTGGTTCCTATGATCGGAATGTCCTCAACCTTTCCAAGCAGATTGCGCATCAACAAGATGCCGCGGTCAAAAGCCTTCAGCAAATTGGCCGAGGTCACCAACCCGCGAACGATGCGCACCTGACGCGCCAGTTCATGAAATACGCGGTCCCAGCGCAGATGCTTCCAGTACTGGGCGACCTCCCTTCTGCGCAACAATGTGATAACCCAGCTCATCGCCTCGTCAACAGCACGGGTAACGTGATTCAGGCCAAATCGACGTACGAACAAGAAAAATATCTTCAGCACGCCCTTGACCAGCGATCCCAGCGTTGGGAACAAGCCAATCAAGGTAAGCACGAGGCCAACCCAGGCCCATGTGTTGCTTTTGTCTTCGTCGATCTGCTTGCAGTTGGCGATTATGTCGCGCACATCGCAAACCTGATCAACACCAGGAATCATCGATACAACCGTATCAAATACGACTTGGCCGGTACTGCGCTGCTGATTGAAGTCTCCCTGCAGCGCCTCCCACAGCCACACAAAGACATTTTTCCCGCCGTCTACAACGTTGTTGTACTGCTCGGTAATGAACCCGAGCGCTTCGCGCAGTTGCTGCACACTTACAGGTGCGGCTTCATTGGGGCGATCTTGCTGCGGATCACCCATGATCCGCTCCTTGCCCGATGTTCCCGATCAGCTCCAGCGCAGGCCAAGTATCTTCTGCACTGGGCTCGCGCGGTTCGTAGACAATCTTCTCAACATCCCGTGCAGGAATCGGCTCATGGTGGGCTTGCCCCTCTTCATTGAGCTTCCCATTGATCACGGACCCACCCTTGAAGTGGATCTCATATGGGGTACCTTCCATGGCTTGCAGGGTCTCGGCATCTTGAAGATGAAGACCAATCCAGCGCGCTACCTTCGCCGCGCCGTTTGGTAGTGAGGGAATGAACGGCTCTGCGTTCTCTCCCCCCATAAAGGGATGATCCCCAGCCTTGACCGTGAACTCCCCCGGGCAACTGAAGGTGATATCGCCACCTTCCAAAGTGATCGCACTGCTCCCTGCCTGCAGCACCACCTTGCTCTGCGCGAGCACATCAATGCGAGCATCGGTGGCAGTGATGGTGATTGCCTGATCGGATAGCAGCTCCAGCCCGCCGTCGTGCGCCTGCAGGCTGACCGGGCCATTGGCGGCAATCACGCGCACCGGGCCGCTTTGCGCGAACAGTGAAACCTGTCCGCCGGAGACGGTGGCGATGGTTTCGCCGCTGCTGGTGTGCAGGTCTTGTTGCACGGTGAGTTGCAGGTTCTGACCGGCGTAGGCAATTGCGCTCGCTGGCGTGGTCCATGCGATGTGATTGGGGGCTTCGACCAGCAGCATTGGCCTGGCGAAGCGCTCAACAGGCTCATCGCCGGGGTTGCGGCCATCGCTGGGTTTGAACTGCGACTGCCTGTTGACCTCGCCTGCAAATCTTCCGTCGGCGCGCGGGTCGGCCAGTTCGCGCAGCATGCCGGTGCTCTGCCATGCGGATAGTCCGGGAACTTCCTGTTGCTGCAACGTCTGCTGCATCTGCTGCAGGCTGCGCTCGGCGCCTTTGAGTTGGGCGACGACTTCGGCGTTGTCCATCACCGTGGATGCGGCGTGTTGCTGGGCGCTGGCTGACAGCAGCAAGCCTTCGCCGGCATGCACATTGCTCCAGCCCTGCGTTGCCAGCTCGAAGCCTTCGCCACGCAGGGCGCCGCGTGCTTTGTTCTGGTGCTGGATCAGATAGCCAAGCTCCAGACGGCTATCCGCCAATGAGCTGTGCAGACGCGTGCGCAGCTGGCCCGGCGTGTCATCGATCACCCAATGCTGGGTGCCGCTGCCGTCGTGTGCTTCGGTGTGCAGGCCGCTGAGCACGCCGGGGTGCTGCGCCTGCGCATCAATACCGCCGCCAAACGGCGGTTCGACTTCACCGTTGTACAGCTGGCCGGTGATGCGTGGCTGGTCGATATCGCCGTGCAGGAATTCCACCAGCACTTCGCTGCCGATGCGCGGCAGAAATGCAGTGCCCCAGTTTGGTCCGGCTACCCATTCGACAACCGGCACCCAGCTGCCGCTGGTCTGGTCGCCGGGCGCGTGCCCGGGCTGGCTGCTGCCGGTGTCACTCAGGCCGCCCGGATTTGGCGCACTGCCGCGCTGCCAGTTGAACTGGATGCGCACCTGATGGTCGCGATTGGGGCTGAGCGCAGCGTCGGCAACGCCAACCACCCGTGCGGTCTGTGGGCCGTGCAGGCTGGGCTTGTCTTGCGGCAGTGCTCGCACCGCAACCGAAGCATCTGTGGCGAGGAACTGGTTGCGGTAGCTGCCGCGCTCCAGCTCACTGTGACCCAGCAGCTCGGCAATACCGCTTTCCAGATTGTTGACGGCCGCGTGGTGCACCACCAGCAGCTGGAAGGCCTGCGCTTCATGCTGTGGATGCTGGACAAGGCTGAAGCGACTGCCAGCTGCCAATCGGCGCTCACTGCCGCTACCGCTGTACAGCACCTGCGACACCCGCAACGCGTCCAGCCGTGCCTGCGCTTCACTTTGCGCCCAGCTCGATTCGGCGAAGCGGCCAGCGCGTGGCTGCACATGGACCTCAAGCGCAGGCAGATCGCCGGTTGTGGCAGTGGCCTGCGCTGAGACGGCTTTGACCTTCTCGCTGTGCCAGCTAGCAACCGTGCTGCTGTTGGCCACCAGCTGTTGATGTTCGGAAAATGCGCTGATGCCATCGGCGGATTCGCTTGCGGCAATACGATGAAAGCGCACCGAACCTATGTCAGGAAGTTCCGCCTGCGGCCCGAACACCACCAGCGTGTGCGCGCCCTCGCCGCCTTGCGTCTGCTCGATGCGCCAAGCCAAGCCTGCCTCGGCAAGCAGACGGGTGACGAATTCCCAATCCGCCTCGCGGTACTGGGTGATAATGGGCCGCTGTGGCAACGCCGCTTCAATGTCAAAGCGATAGGACGCTTGCGGGTAGTCGGCAAATATCCGCTCGCAGACACTACGCACATCAACGTCCTGGAAGATCACCGCGTTGCGGCGCAGACGTAGCAAGGCGGTCCAGGGCTCAAGCACAAGCCGGTAACGAGCCAATCCGCCATCGCTGCCCAGCTCCGCAACTTCGGTACACAGGCCATGCCATTGCCGCAGCGACCCATCGGCTGTACGCAGTTGCAGGGTCAGCGGCTGCTCCAGCCAAGGACCGATATCCAGAAAGGCATCGGTGGAGAGGCAATCAATCTGCAGGCGGTGTTCGCCGCAGACGCTCTCCTGTCCTTCAAACCGTTCCACCACCAGGCTGTCATGCGGGCCTTGCAGTTGAACCAAGCGATTGTGGTGCGACAAGGACGCCAATGAGGCGAGCATTGCCGAGTGTCGGATATCCATATCGACTGACTCATAGCTGGGGTGAGATGCACGCGATGCTCCAGTCGTCGCGAACGCGGAACGATTTAGCCATAGCCCAGAACTGATATGACCTTCGCACCGCATTTTTGAGAACTTTCTCGTGAAACCTGTCAGTACCGCTGTCAGCAATTCACCTCGCTCACGAAAGAAGGCCGGCGCAAGCATTGGGCGTTGACAGCCGCCGTTAACGCGGCAACTCAGCGAGCCTGATTCAACTGCCGACAACACCGCATTTCTTGCTTTCGAACAAGGGCGGTCATTGGCGGCTTGCATGTACAGTGACGAGCTGATCGCAGGTACTCCAATGCAAAAGGCCATGACATGAAGTCACTCCTCTCGCTGCTGCTCTTTGTCTTTACTGGGATCGCTTATGACGTCGCCATCGCTAACAAGGACGCCGCGTGCAGCTGGCCTCTGAACATGCCCTCTGCAGGCCTGCTGCTGGTGGGTGAAGTCCATGGCACCAACGAGGCACCAGCACTGATTGGCGACTTGGCATGCGCCAGCGCAAAGCCCGGAAATCCCGTGGTAGTGGCTCTGGAGGTTCCAATAGAAGAGCAGAAAAGGCTCGATCAGTTCCTGATGAGCGAAGGCTCCGATGCAGATCAGGCGGTACTTCTAGCCAGCCAATTCTGGACGCGCCAGCCCCAGGATGGGCGATCCAGCGCGGCCATGCTGAAACTGTTGCACCGGCTGCGAACACTGCGTGCGGAAGGCGCACGAATCAGCGTGCTGGCCATCGACGATGGCATGCCAGGATCGCGAGACGCCGGCATGGCCGCGCGCATCAGGGCAGCACACAACGCCGTGCCCGCAGTGATTGCGCTGCTGGGGAACGTCCATGCCAGTCGCGAGAAAGGCAGACAGTCGGCACCCGACTACGAGCCAGCCGGATACCTGCTGTCCGACCTGAACCCACACAGCCTCTATGTGCGCGGGCCGGCCGGCACAGCCTGGGTCTGTGTGCCGGAATGCGGTGTCACCTCGATCGCGGGCAATCGGCACGTTGGCGACAAGAGGGGTTACCTGCCAGCAGTTGGAGTGATACCCGGCTATGACGGCCTCTATGCGCCAATGAGCAGCACGGCGTCACCTCCAGCTGTCAACTGAAGGCTCGGGGTTTCTGCTTGCTCACGACGTCAGGCCATGGCCCTGCGAGGGGAGCATCGGAAACCGAGTTCAAACAATTCGACTCTGACCCCGGTTTCGTGCTCCGGCCGGCAGCACACCATCAAGGCTGCGAGCGCAACCATGCTGCCGCTGCTGCAACTACATCTTGTTCGCGGGGCACGGGATTTTCCGGCTGTATACCTTGCAGATACGCAACTCCCGTACGGTCGAGAAATACCGCCGTAGTCAATGCAAGAGCGCCGCCGTCAGGAAGCGCAAACGACTGGTTGGCCGTCGAGAGTCCCGCCGTCGGCTGCCCGAAGAAGCTGGTACCAGGGCGGCCTTGGAACGCAACCGCCACCGCCTCGCCTGAGCTTGCCGTCCTGGGACCCAGAAGCACCGCGACGCGGCTGTGGGAAAGATCGACGTCGCACGCCTTGGATGGCTCGGCGCGCCACGCCGTTGCCACACCATTGCGGTCCCGGAATGCACCAAGATCGGGGTCACCCAACAATGGCCTCAGCCCCTTGATCATCGGCCACATATTGCCCCCGGTGTTATCGCGAAGGTCGAGGATCCAGCCCTTGCTTGCAGTCTTCGCCAAGCCTGCGATGTGCTCACAAAGTTGGGCGCTGAATATATTCCCGGCCTTGGGATCAGAGCCGCGCAGACCCGGCACCAACAGATAGCCGATGTCCTGCATTGGCTTGGCTTCTACGGCCTGCGTCGCGACTGCACCTGCGCGATAGGTCGAAACGGCACTGGGCGCCTGCACGGAGCTATGCTGGTCTGCAAGCGCAGTCAAAACCGTCTGGATCCTGCTGTACGCCTCCTGTGCAGGAAGCTTCTTCAAGTCAGGGGTAAGAAGTGACTTCCGCTCGGCGGCCCAATCCACACGGTTTGCGTTCAGCGCGTTCGCGCGGATGATGGAAATGGCGTTATCGAGCATGTCATAAGCAGACACGCTGCTCTGGGCTGCACTCTCGGCTTTGAGCGTGAGGTGCTCCACATCTACACGCCCTGCACTTCCAAGTGTCACCCCAAGCTTGAGACTGGTCGCCCCAGACGGAATGTAGAGCCGGGCCTCTCTCGGCTGGGAACCCTCATTGAGGCGCACAGGCTGGTCACCCGTGCTTGCGAAGGCCAACGGCTCTTCGGGGCCGTCCGCACGGACCCAGAGCGCAGCGTTGCCGGTGCCGCTTTTGACCAGAAGCGTGCCGGTGAGAACTACTTCCCGTCCCTGAAAGGCCGCTGCGTCAATCGTGGTAATGGCGCCGACGAACTGTTTTTCCCCTGTCGACTCGGCGGACAAGGCAACTGCCGCGCCACCGGCTTTCGAAATATCGCCGGAGCCGCTGACCAGCGACTGGGTGCTGGTGCCCCGCCAAGCCGTATCCGCCTGGGCACAGCCACTGAAGAACACAGCAGAAAGCAAAAAGGCCAAGCGATGCATAGTCAACTGCCTTGTTCGACTTGAAGCGCAATCCTAGTTCAGACGTCTCGCATTCACCACAAGACCCGCAAGCAGGCCATGGAAACCGGAAGTGCAGCAAGTGATGGGCTGGAACCAACTTCATCCGGAATGGTCGTCGATCATGCCCGCCGCCATCCAGCAGCGGGCAGCTTGGCTTCGCTGCTGTTACTCAACCACCTGCTTGGGCTGCATTTTGTAGTGCTGCACTATCAGCCTCCAAGCGCTGGATGATCGCAGCCACCACGCCACGCGTGGACTCCCAGTTCATACCGGTGATGAGCCGGCCATCAACCTCCACATGCGATGCACCGCGCGCGCCATGGCTGAACTGACCTTTGCTTCCACGCAGGCGCTGCTCGATCGAGAACGGGAAGGTCTTGTAGTACGCCGCGCTCATGTCCTCGTAGGCGTCTGGATAGCCGGTGACACGCTTCCCGCTGACCAGCGCGGTGCCATCGGACAGGGTCAGGTTCACCAGCCCGGCGCTGCCGTGGCAGACCGCCGAGACGATGCCGCCCCGCTGCTCATAGATGCGCACCGCCAACCACTGCATGCCAGGGTGCTCGGCAACGCCATACATCGCGGCACTGCCGCCGATATACATCAGCGCGGCGTAGTCGCTGGCAGTTACCTCGTCGGGCCGGCGCGTGTTGGCCAGCGCCCACATCATGTCTGCGTCATAGATGCCGGCCTTGTGCTCTGGGTTGCGGGTGTCGATGTAGGCCAGCGGCACGGCGCCGCCTTCGGGGCTGACGAACTGCACGCCGTAGCCGGCCTCACGGAAGCCGGCATAGGCGTGGATCAGCTCCAAGAAGCTGTTGCCGGCGCTCAGGCGGGTGCCAGGCATGGTGTCCACGTTGGATACCGCCAGCAGCACCTGGCGGCCATGCGCGGGTGCGGTTTCGCGGGTGGCGGTCTTGCTGATGATCAGCCAGCGCCCTTCCAGCTTCTTCAGCAGGAACAGGTCGACGAAGCGCGCCTGATCCTTGCTGATCAGAATCTCCGCCTTGGCGGTGGCGATGTTGCCTTCGACCTCGATGCCGAGCAGGCGACCGACACGGCCGTTGAACAGCCCCGGCTCCTTGCCGAACCAGCTGGTGTATTCGGCGATGCCCACCTCGCGCATGCCGTCCGTGCCCTGGCTCAGGTATAGCCGCGCATCGGGATGGAAGGCGCGACTGAGCCGATCGCGCTGGTTGTACGAACTGCCGCGCAGATAGTCCTGGATGACCGCGGAGATCTCACGCTGGTCCGACACCGGATCGGCATGTGCAAGCCCGCCGAACCACAGCGCCAAGCTGGCCAAGGCGAACCATCGGATAAGACGTGCTGGCAGCGAAATCACGCCGGCAGTGGCCGGCTTGGAACGCGTTACTGACATGAAGGAGACTCCGCAGGATGGGTGCCCCGAAGTCTGCGGAATTCCTTTACGAATCAATCTACTGAAGCGTGTTTACGGACTCACCAAACACGTTTCAAGAGCCAGCCACCACGCGCGACTGGGCCTGCCGCCACGCCGCAGGCGTGGTCCCTTCCGCCTTCTTGAAGCTGCTGTAGAAGGTGGAGGTGGACAGGAAGCCGGACGCCTCCGCCACATCGTCCATCGATGCCGACGCCTGCGCGCGCAGCAACTGCTTGGCCGCCTCGATCCTGACCTGCGCCAGGTAGGGCTTGAAGGCGGTCTTGAGATTGTCGTTGAGCAGCTGCGACAGCCGAGCCGTGGGTATGTTGAGCCGCTTGGCCAGCTTGGCCAGGGTCAGACCCGCGTCCTTGTACAGACCTTCGTCGGCCATCAGCGTATGCAAGGCGCGCAGCGTCGCCTCGGCTTCGCTGGGCGCGATCTTGCGGTCGCGGTAAGGCTCGGCCGCCGGAGCAGGCTTACGCCGGGCAAGCGCAACGCTGATGCTCAGGTACAACACCAGGGAGAACGACAGCGCGCCGACGATGTACGACGTCAAGCCGGAGGTGGCATAGGCCAACCAGATCACGCCCACGCCCACGATCACCGAGACCACATGGCTGCGGCTCAACGCGCCAGGCGCCACATCAGCGCGACTTTGCTTGCCGCCGCGCAGGAACAGCCCCGCTGCCACCAGCAGACATACCAGCCAGATCACCTGGATGGAGGCCCACACCGGCCCAGCCCACAGCCAGACGTTGTCGGTATAGGGCCAAGCGATACCAAAGGCAGCCGCCAGCACCAGCAAGCCCAAGGCGATTGCCGCATCGTTCCGGGTTTGCCGGCCATCGGGATCGAGCCAGGCGCGCACGAAACCGATCAGGCAGACGCCGATGAAGAAACAAGCGGTCAAACCGACCTGCAGAACCAGCTTGGAGATGTCGTGCCAGAAGTAGACCAGCACGGACTTGCCGGTGCGCAGGCTCAACATCAGCACCAAAGCCGCCAGCCAACGCTGGGCAGGCCTGACGGGCTTTCGGCATAGCAGATAGACCGACAACGCCGCACCGTTGAAGACGCCCAGGCCGGCGAAGAAGAACAGCAAGTAAGACGTGAGCATGGGTTGATGGGTGCCCGGGAGAAAGCGGATGGGTCTGGTTGGATTCAGCGCCCAGAAGTATGTCTGCTTCGGGTTGTGGCGTCATGGGAGCGAAGTGAACCTGACACTCTTATCGGTGACCGACATTCCGCCAATTGATAAGATAGCGCTTGGGGTTGCTTCGTACGATCTTGTTTTCATACTAGGGCTGCAACCACGAATGGCTATCGATGATGAATCTCGCCCTTGTATGACTAATTACCCCGGCACTGATGCGCCCAAGTGCCTTAATGGACTATAAGGCACTAAAAAGCGATGCCCTCTCTCCACATCTTCATCGACACAAACATATTCCTGAATTTCTATTCGTTCCCGGACGACAATTCTTCCGTGCTTAAAGAGCTTATAGAGTTGCTCGGGCCGGACAAGATCAATCTTCACCTACCCCAGCAGGTTGAAGATGAGTTCTGGCGCAATCGCGAGTCCAAGCTATCTGCTGCCATCGTCGAGTTCAAGAACGCAAATCTGCCGACTGGCGTACCGAATCATATGCGGGGAACAGAGACGGCCAAGCAGTACCATGAGGCAATTGAAAGTGCCGGGAGCGCTCGAAAAAAGTTAGTTGCTAATGTTATAGGTTTGGCTGTACTGCAACAGCTCGACGTAGACGTACAAGTAGAGGCCGTCTTCGGCAAAGCAGTCAAGTATGACGATTGCGAAGATATATTGGCGCGTGCCGTTTTCAGGATGCACAAGGGCAATCCTCCAGGGAAAGCGGGAAACATCGGAGATCGCTACAACTGGGAGACCCTTCTTGCCAAGGCACCCAACGAGGATCTGTACATCGTCACCAAGGATGGCGACTTTACTTCAGTGCTAAGCAGCTTGGAGAAGGCTATCCGCCCCATGCCCTTCCTCGCCAAAGAGTGGGCGGCTAAGGCCGAAGGGCGAAGCGTTTACGTCTATTCCTCTATCCGCGCTCTTTTAGACCATTACAAGAAGCTCGAAGCGCAGCCCGACGAGGAGCCGCTCCAGCCAGAAGAGGCCGTACTGCCAGTGGCAGTCCTTCCAGCCGCCCCCCCCCTCGAAATCAATGCTGCGCATCCTTTGCCACACCCTGTGGTTAACGAGGCCAAGGAGAAAGCCATTGAACTGCTTCTCAACAGCCAAAGCTTCGCTCAGACGCATCATGCAATCGACGTCTTAGACAAGATGATGCCCCTGCTTACGGCGACTGATGCGGATAAGCTCTTTGAGGCAGCAACAACGAATCAGCAAATTAGCTGGATCATCTCTGATACGGATGTTCACAGTTTCTTCGTGAAGTTGCTCAACATGCACTTCGTTGATGCTGATAGTGATCTTGTAGACGAGATGATAGAGACGCTGGGCCTTGGGACAAACGAAGCAGAAGAACCGGAAGCGTGATCAGTCCAGCTCGCACCATATTGGTCGTAGCTGCGATTCTGTTACGTAGTCGGGTGACTTCAAGGAGGCTCGATTGCGCCTGGTATCCACCAAACGCGCGGTGCCGCGGTGGTGGGGGCTTTGGGCTGACCCATCGATCTACCCGTCATGCCTTGCGACGGATAGACAGGCATGACAGGCGTGTGACTTGCATGCGCTTTTATAGCTGGCGGCAGAGGTTGCTCTGGGCCAACAGCTGATGACTAAACTAATGAATCACTGCGCCGCCATACGAACGACCAAGATAGTTCTCGATACGCTATGGTCGCCGACTGACCTTGGCTGGCACTGGAAATCCTGAGACACTCGGGCTCCCCGTCCGCTTCCTCAGAGGGACTACGAGATAATAGTCGAGAAAGAAATGTCTAACATTAAGTCTTCTGAGATGCGCGCGATTGATCGGGTTCTTGCCATGGAAGGGGGCTATGTTCTCAATTTCTCTGATCGTACGATTGCTGAGTTCTTTCTGGACGAACTCAACATCGACTTCAATGATCCGCAGTTCCAAATAAACGGCACCTCAAAAGCAAAGCGCCTTCGCACCTTCCTGCAGATAGTGGATAGGTCGACCGCTGCGAAGGCGCTTCGGGAATTGTTCAAATATCGTGTCGAGTTCTATAAAGAATCTAAGCAGGCGGACCAAGTGCCAAACGCCGAGGGTATCCTTCTAGAGATCATTGGTCGATTGGAGGGCAAGACTACGGATCAAGCTGATCGCGGCGTGGCACCTCGGCCTACCCACGTGCCCGTGCCAGTTGAGGTTCTGAAGTCTGAGCTCATGGCACTCCACGATATGGCACCGCACCCGCGCGGGTACGCGTTCGAGGCGTTCCTTATTCGAATGTTCCAAGCGTACGGACTTCAGCCCAACAGCCCCTTCCGACTTGTAGGTGAGCAGATTGACGGAAGCTTCAAGTTCGACGGTGAGTTCTACTTGCTGGAAGCCAAATGGCAAGGCCCGCAGACGCCCGCATCGGACCTGCGTAACTTCCACGGTAAGGTTTTAGAGAAAGCGGTGTGGGCGAGAGGTCTGTTCATCAGCAACAGCGGCTTTACCACTGATGGACTTCAGGCTTTTGGCCGCGCTAAGAGCATTGTCTGTATGGACGGCCTAGACCTCTGGACCATGCTTGATAGACGAATCCCGTTGCCGGAGGTCTTGGACCGGAAGTTACGCCATGCAGCAGAGCGGGGCGATGTTTTTTGCTCAGTACGCGAGCTTTTCGGAATCCATTCCTGATAGAAGCCGGTGCGCCAGCCAGTGAGCCTAGCGCCTAGGTTGATTCAAGCATCAGCGCAGCTAAGTCTCGGTAGCTCGGATAACTTTCCAGCGGACGCGCGCCACAAGGAGCAAGCCAGCACTCCTCAGTTCGGATGAATAAACCACGCACCCTACTCAGCGAATGTCTGCAGCCGGCCAGGAGCGGACGTTCAACTCTATATTGTCTGCATTTCCTTAAGCAGAGGCTCGAGCTCGACGATCCGCGAGATGGTAACGCTCTCTAGCGCGCTGGCGTGGATGAGAGGCTGGATGCTCCCGCCGTGGTACTGGCTGGACTGGAACTCAGCGCTAGCCTCGCGATATCGAAGCCACATCTGCTGAGAATTCTCGAATGCGTCTAGGCGGCCACCAGAAAGATGCTGTCGCAAATCTTCAACCAGAGCGGCAAGCCTTTCTTCGGCTCTGTGAAACGACGCTGCAGCATGTCGATTCATGTCCGCTTGAGTCATGTGTTCCGAGTGATCAGTGGCGTAGATCTGGACGGCCTGCTCTTGGTAGGCGGCGGCCAGTGTCTTCGCTGAGTTGGCCTTTCCCATAATCGTGTCTTCAAGCACCTTCAGATCATCAAGGGTAGTACCTGACGCCTCTAAGTTCTTCTTCAGATCGAGCAGCTTTTGCTGCTTATCGATCTGTTCGAACATGGGCTTCTGCTCGATGCGGCGCCGCGCTAAAAATCCCAATCCCGCTATCAGCGCTCCGAGAACGGCATAGAGGAATTTCTCTAGCATTTGCCACGCACCCCTAAGGTTTCCAAGGCCATCTAGCTACCTAATAGCCGGCCCCGTGGGTCCGGCGATACGACTTGCCCTCAAAGCACCATTTGGTTGACTTTCCCCTTAATACGGCTCGATCTTAGGGCGCTTGGGTCCAGCTAACAAGCCAGCGTATAACCGGACCCAGCGGTAGGATCGGCGGCGGCACGAATGGCCGCTATGGGTCGAAAGCAGCCGTCTATGAAAGATAGCGACCAACGTCAACTCTTCCGCTTCGCCCTAGGATGCGCAGCATCATAAACCTTCGCAAGATGCTGGAAATCCAAATGCGTATAGATCTGCGTGGTCGCAATATCAGCATGCCCCAGCAGCTCCTGCACGCCACGCAGATCGCCTGAGGATTCCAGAATATGGCTGGCGAAACTATGCCGCAGCATATGCGGGTGCACGTTTTTGAACAGGCCCTGGCGTTGCGCCAGCTGCTTGATGCGGATCTGCACGGCGCGTTGGCTGATGGGGCCGCCGCTGCGTCCCGGGAACACTGGTTTCTCGCCGGTGCCGCCGCTTTCCTTGCGCCACTCCTGCAATGCGTTCATTGCATGCGAGCCGACCGGCACGGTGCGTTCGCGGTTGCCCTTGCCGTGCACCAGCACGATACCACTTGCGGTATCGAGGTCGCGCCAGCGCATGGCACAGAGTTCGCTCAGACGTAGGCCTGATGAATAGAACAGTTCGAGCAGCGCGCGGTCGCGTAGGCCCAGCGGTGCGTCGGTGGGTAGTTCGACCAGCTGCACGGCTTCGTCGGCGTCCAGCACCTGCGGCAGTTTGCGCGGCGCCTTGGGCGCGCGCAGGCCGGCGGCGGGGCTGTTGTCGATGACGTTGTTCTTCAGCAACCAGGCGTAGAAGCTGCGGCAGGCAGATAGGCGGCGTTGCAGGCTTTTTGCCGACAGCCCGCGGCGATGCTCGCTGGCGATGAACTCGCGCAGCTGGTCGCCTTGCAGGGTTTGCGGGTCGGCGACTTCATGCGCTTCGCACCATTGCGTGAGCGCGGTGAGGTCGCGCTGGTAGGCGTCCAGCGTGTGCGCCGACATGCGGCGCTCGACCTGCAGATAGGACAGGAACGCCTGGACGGCACTCATCGCCGTGTTACTCCACTCAAGCGCTGCGGAAGCGCTGCAAACCCGTCACCAGCGATTCGCCCATCATGCGCAGGAACAGCGTGCCCATGCCGGGATAGAAGCGGTTGGGGTCGTAGCTGCCTACCGCGATCAGGCCAACGCCCGGCAGCGGCAACAATGCGGTGGACGACACTTCGTTTACCCGCTCGCCGTACAGCACGTCGTTCTTCTCCTGCTGCAGGCGGCCGCAGATGGGCTCGCCGTCCTGCAGACAGTCGTGGAACGGGGCCAGCTTGGCGTCGTCCTTGGCGATGACCTGCAGCCACGGTGCTTCGGCCAGTTCCGGCACGTCGTCGAAGGAGACGATGCGCACCAGGTCGCCAGCGAAATCTTCTTCCAGCGAGGCAGCCATCGCGCGCAGGGTGTCGGCGGCGCTGGTCTGGCGCATCAGCGCCAGGGTCAGCTGGTGGGTACGCACGGCCAGCCGTTCGTTGATTTGCGCGTTGGCGCCGAGATCGACCAGACGCCGTGACAGCTCGCGGTTCTTGTCGCGCAGCACTTCCAACTGGTAGCTGGCGAGCGAGGCGGTGGGGCCGTCGTCGCGCGGCACCACCATGGTCAGCGCCAGGTCGGGGAACTGCTTGAGGAAGGTCGGATGACGCCGCAGCCAGGCTGCGACTTCATGGGCACCGATTTTCTCGACTGTGTCGTTCATCCCATCCACTCTCCGTCGAATACGAATGCTGCCGGGCCGGACATCACGATCTCGGCATCGTCTGCCGGCCATTGGATACGCAGGTCGCCACCGGGCAAGGAGATCAGTGCATCACGCTGCAGGCGACCGCGCTGCATCAGCACTACCGCCGCCGCGCAAGCGCCGCTGCCGCAGGCCAGGGTTTCGCCAACGCCGCGCTCGTAGACGCGAAGGCGTGCGTGACCGGCATCCATCATCTGGGCGAAACCGACATTCACCGATTCCGGGAACGAGGGGTTCTGCTGCAGCAGGTGCCCTACCCGCTCGACCGGTGCGGCATCAACCGAGCCGACTTCCAACACCGCGTGCGGGTTGCCCATCGATACGGCGCCGAAACGCACGTTCTCGCCCTGCAGCGAGGTCATGTATTCCTCGCGCGCACGCGGGAAGCCAAGCAGCGGAATCTGCGCCGGCTCGAACTCGGGCTTGCCCATGGCAATGGCGTATTCGCCATTGGCCAGGCGCTGCACGGCGTGGGTGCGGGTGGGGCTGTCGATGATGAAATCGTCGCCCTGCACGGCACCGTCGCGTACCAGCCAGGCGGCCACACAGCGCGCGCCGTTGCCGCACTGCTGCGAGGTGGAGCCATCGGAGTTCCAGATGCGGTAGGACGCTACCGCGCCTTCGCTGCGCGGAGCTTCGATGGTCAGGATCTGGTCGCAGCCGACACCGCGATGGCGGTCGGCCAGCAGCGCTGCCTGCTCGGCATTCGGCGGCGCGCTGCCATCACGCAGGTCCAACACCACGAAATCATTGCCGGCGCCATGCATTTTGCTGAAGCGCATGTGCCCTGTTGCTGACTTACCCATTTACGCCAGCACCACCGGTTCCGTCTTCAATGGCTTCGTCGGCCTTCTTATCGGCGGCCGGGTCGGGCTTTTCAGTGGCGGGCTGGTCAGCCGGGGTGACTTCCTGTTCCTCGATCGGCACCGGCTTCTGCGGCATTACCAAGGGGCCCTTGTTGCCGCAGGCACTGAGACCGAGCAGCAGGAAGGCTGCCGGGATGAGAATCAGGAAACGGGACGTCTTGTTCATCCCCCGAGTATAGCCACTGGACCATGAAGTCCGAACCGCGATCTCACCCTGTTCAGCGTTCGCCGGGGGGCAAGGGGTGCAGCCACAGCCACAGGCAGACGCAGGCCATGATGCTGATCGAGGTCCATTTCACCCAGGCCAGCGGCACGCACCACAGGGTGATCAGGGCACAGGCCAGCATGGTCAGGCTGGCCATCCACTTGCCCTTGCGACTGACTGCGCCGTGCGCCTGCCAGTCGCGGATGGCCGGGCCGAAGCGCGGGTGATCCAGCAGCCAGCGGTGCAGCCGCTCGGAGCCATGCGAGGCCGCCCAGGCCGAAATCAGCACGAACACGGTGGTGGGCAGCCCCGGCACGAAGATGCCGACGATGCCCACGCCCAGGCTCACATAGGCCAGCAGCCACCACGCCCAGCGCATGCGCGGTGGGCGTGTGCGTGGATCGGGACGATCACGTGGCGGCGGTGTATCAGGCATCGCTACGACCCGGCTGCGTCAGTCAGCCAGGCCCAGCTGCCCCAGCACGAAGGCGAAGGACTCGGCCTGTTCCTTGTAACGCTGGAAGCGGCCGGACTTGCCGCCGTGGCCGGCTTCCATGTTGGTGCGGAACACGATGGGCTGGCTGCCGGTATTGACGTCACGCAGCTTGGCCACCCACTTGGCCGGCTCCCAGTACTGCACCTGCGAATCCCACAGGCCCGTACCTACAAACAGCGACGGGTAAGCCTGGGCCTGCACGTTGTCGTACGGCGAGTACTTGAGCATGTAGTCGTAGTACTTCTTCTGCTCCGGGTTGCCCCACTCGTCGTACTCGTTGGTGGTCAGCGGGATGCTGGCATCGAGCATGGTGGTGACCACGTCGACGAACGGCACCTGCGCAACCATCACCCGGTAATCGCCCGGGGCCTGGTTGGCCACCGCGCCCATCAGCAGGCCACCGGCGCTGCCGCCCGAGGCTGCAACGCGGTCCTTGGCGGCATAGCCCTGTGCGACCAGCGCGCGGGTCACATCGACGAAGTCATTGAAGGTGTTCTGCTTGTGCAGCAGCTTGCCGTCGTCATACCAGCTGCGGCCCATTTCCTGGCCGCCGCGGATGTGGGCGATGGCATAGACCACGCCACGATCAAGCAGGCTGATCACGCTCTGGTTGAAGTTGGGGTCCATCGACATGCCGTAGCTGCCGTAGGCGTACTGGTACAGGGCGGCAGTGCCGTCCTTCTTGAAGCCCTTCTTGTAGACCAGCGACACCGGGATGCGCGCGCCATCGCGGGCGGTCACCCAGACGCGCTCGGTTTCATACTTGCTCGGGTCATAGCCGATCACCGGCTGCTGCTTGAGCAGGCGGCGCTCGCCGGTCTTGACGTTGAGTTCGTAGGTGGTGGCCGGCGTGGTGAGCGAGGTGTAGGTGTAGCGCAGCCACTCGGTATCGGGCTCTGCGTTGACCGACAGACCCATCGAGTAGGCCGGCTCATCGGCCTTGACGAACTCGCTGCGGCCATCGGCGAACAGCAGGCGCACGCGTTCCAGCGCTTCGGCGCGTTCAGCGATGGCGGTATAGCCGTCGAACAGCTCGAAGCCTTCGATCAGCACCTGCGGATCGTGCTTGACCCAATCCTTCCACTGCTTGCGGTCAGTGGCACCTTCCGGCGCGGTGACCAGCTTGAAGTTGGTGGCGCCATCGGCATTGGTGCGGATCACCCACTGGCCGTTGTAATGGTCAGCGTCGTATTCCACGTCGCGCTCGCGCTTGGCCAGCACGGTGAACTCGCCGGGATTGGCGGCAGAGGTGTAACGCAGCTCGGAGGACACGGTGCTGTCCACGCCGATGGTGATGAAACGGTCGTCGCGGGTGCGGCCGATGCCCATGTAGAAGCTGTCGTCCTTCTCCTCGTAGACCAGCACGTCGGCGCTGGCCGGGGTGCCGAGCACGTGCTTCTTGACGCGCACGGTGAGCAGGGTTTCCGGGTCGTTCTCGACGTAGAACAGGGTGCGGTTGTCATCGGCCCAGATCACATTGGCCGACACGCCTTCGATCACGTCGTCCAGCATCTTGCCGGTGCTCAGGTCCTTGATGCGGATGGTGTACTGGCGGCGGCCAACGGCGTCTTCGGCGAAGGCCAGCAGCTGGTTGTCACGGCTGATGTCCATGTCGTCGATGCCGAAGTAACCCTTGCCTTCGGCCAGCACATTGAGATCCAGCAGCACTTCTTCCGGCGCCTGCATATCGCCCTTGCGACGCGCGTGGATGGGGTAATCCTTGCCGGTCTCGTAGCGGGTGTAATACCAGTAGCCGCGCTCGCGGTAGGGCACGCTGGCGTCGTCCTGCTTGATGCGGCCGACGATCTCGGCGTAGAGCTTGTCCTGCAGCGGCTTGAGCGGCGCCATCAGGGCGTCGGTATAGGCGTTCTCGGCGTTGAGGTAGGCCAGCATCGCCGGCTCCTTGCGCTCGTCGTCGCGCAGCCAGTAATACGCATCCTCGCGCTGCGCACCGAACGGTGCGGTCACCGTATGCGGACGCTTTTCAACATCAGGCGGGGTGGGCTGGGAAGCGGCGGCGGTATTGATCATCAGGCTTGCAACCAACAGGCAAAGAAGGGGTTTCATCAGGTTCGCTCCGGAACAGCGGTGGTGCATCCAGTGCAGCAGGCCACAGTGTGCCACGCCCGGCGCTTGCCCCGCTGCCATCAACGGCGCCTATCATGCAGCGATGAACACGCCCCACACCCCACACGCCCCATACAGCCGCCGCAGTCAGGAGATCGCGCCCTTCCATGTCATGTCGCTGCTGGCCCGCGCCAATGCGCTGGAGCAGCAAGGCCATGACGTGATCCACCTGGAAATCGGCGAGCCCGATTTCACCACTGCCGAGCCGGTGGTACGTGCCGGCCAGGCCGCATTGGCCGCTGGCCATACCCGCTATACCGCAGCGCGCGGCCTGCCTGCCCTGCGCCAAGCCATTGCTGGCTTCTACGGCCAGCGCTACGGGCTGGATATCGACCCCGAGCGGATTCTGGTTACCCCGGGCGGCTCGGGCGCACTGCTGCTGGCCTCCAGCCTGCTGGTGGACCCGGACAAGCACTGGCTGCTGGCCGACCCTGGCTACCCCTGCAACCGGCATTTCCTGCGACTGGTGGAAGGTGCGGCGCAGCTGGTGCCGGTGGGGCCGGAAAGTGGCTATCAGCTGACCCCGGAGTCGATTGCGGCCAACTGGAATGCTGGCAGTGTTGGGGCGTTGGTGGCCTCGCCTGCCAATCCGACCGGCACTACCTTGGATGCTGGGCAGTTGGCTGGCTTGTCGTCTGCGCTGAAGGAACGCGGTGGGCATCTGGTGGTGGATGAGATCTACCACGGGCTGACTTATGGCTTTGATGCGCCCAGCGTGTTGGAAGTGGATGACGAGGCGTTCGTGTTGAACAGCTTCTCCAAATACTTCGGCATGACTGGCTGGCGCCTTGGCTGGCTGGTGGCTCCGCCGCGTGCGGTGCCAGAGCTGGAGAAGCTTGCGCAGAACCTGTACATCAGCGCACCGTCGATGGCGCAGCATGCGGCGCTTGCGTGTTTCGAGCCGGAGACGATTGCGAATTTCGAGCAGCGGCGGGAGCAGTTCCGGCAGCGGCGGGATTATCTGTTGCCGGCGTTGCGTGCGCTTGGGTTCCGGATTGATGTGGAGCCGCAGGGGGCGTTCTATCTGTATTGCGATGTGAGTGCGTTTACCGATGATGCGCAGGCGTTCTGTGCACATTTCCTGGAGACCGAGCATGTGGCGTTTACGCCTGGCCTGGATTTTGGCAACTACCGGGCCAACCAGCATGTGCGGATTGCGTATACGCAGGATGTTGGGCGCTTGCAGGAGGCGGTGGAGCGGATTGGGCGGGGGTTGGAGAGTTTGGGGCGCAGAACCAAGGGGTGAGAGGGGCTTTGGCTTTGGCTTTGGCTTTGGCTTTGGCTTTGGCTTTGGCTTTGGCTTCTGCTTTGGCTTCTGCTTTGGCTTTGGCTTTGGCTTGTTCCCTTCTCCCGCTTGCGGGGGAAGGTGCCCGAAGGGCGGATGGGGGGAGGCCTTTGAGCCTTTGAGCCTTTGAGCCTTTGAGCCGTTGAGCCTTTGAGCTTTTGAGCCTTGGAGGGAGCTGCCTCAGTTCACCGTCAGTACTCCGCTCTACCCTCACCCCAACCCCTCTCCCGCAAGCGGGAGAGGGGCTTAAGCCGAAGCACTCAAAGCGGAGCAAAGCAAAGCAAAGCAGAGCAGAGCAGAGCAGAGCAAAAACAAACGCCACCTTTCGGTGGCGTTTGTTTTGCATCACTTCAAACAAAACTTCACTTCAAACCAAGCATCACTTCTTGCTCAGCTGTTCCCACAGGAAGCTGTAAGCCAGTGCCGACATATGCGCAGCCTGCGCATTGTTCGCCGCACCACCATGACCGCCTTCGATGTTCTCGTAGTAGGTCACATCCTTGCCTGCGTCGATCATCTTGGCCGCCATCTTGCGGGCGTGGCCCGGGTGGACGCGGTCATCGCGGGTCGAAGTAGTGAACAGCACCGGCGGGTAGCTCTTGGCCGGGTCGAACAGGTGATACGGCGAGAAGGTCTTGATGTAGTCCCAATCGGCCGTGTCCGGGTTGCCGTACTCGGCCATCCACGAGGCACCGGCCAACAGGTGGCTGTAGCGCTTCATATCCAGCAGCGGAACCTGCACCACCACCGCACCGAACAGCTCCGGGTACTGGGTAAGCATGTTGCCGGTCAGCAGACCGCCATTGCTGCCGCCCTGTACGCCCAGGTGCTTGGCCGAGGTGATGTTGCGGGTGACCAGATCCTGCGCAACCGCCGCCATGTCCTCATATGCCTTGTGACGATTCTGCTTCAGCGCGGCTTGGTGCCAGCGCGGGCCGTACTCACCACCGCCACGGATGTTGGCCACGACATACACGCCGCCCTTGTCCAACCAGGCGCGGCCCATGCCGCCGGAATAGCCCGGGGTCAGCGAGATTTCAAAACCACCGTAGCCGTACAGCAGGGTCGGATTGGAACCGTCCAGCTTCATCGCCTTGTCGTGCACCACGAAGTACGGCACGCGGGTGCCATCCTTGCTGGTGGCGAAGTGCTGTTCGATCACCTTGTCGCTGGCGTCGAAGAACGCCGGCATGGTCTTCAGCACTTCCGGCTGCTTACCGATCTCGGCAAGGGCCAGCGTGGTCGGGGTCAGGTAGTCGGTGACGGTCATCCACACCGCGTCGCTTTCATCCGCGTCCACCGCGCCAACACCAATGGTGCCGAAGGCCGGTGCGCCGGTGAAATCGCTGCTCACCCAGCCATCCTTGCCGTGGGTCAGCACTTTCAGGCGGTTCTTGACGTCGTCCAGCACGTTCAACACCACGTGCGACTTGGTCCAGGTGGTGCCAGCCAGCGAGGTCGTATCGGTTGGCGCGAACAGTACGTCGAACTCGCGCTTGCCGGCCATGAAATCATCAAACTTGGTCGCCAGCAGCGAACCGGCGGTATAGGTCTTGCCACCCACGGTCCACGGCTCACGCAGCTCCAGGGTCAGCCATTCGCGACGAATACCCTTTTCGGCCGAGTTCGGTGCGTCCACCTTGGTCAACTTGCCGTCTGCGCCGATCAGGAACAGCTCATTGTTGTAGAAAGCAACAGTGCGGCTGACGAAATTACGCTCGAAACCCGGCGTATCGTCGTGCATCGCCGAGATATACATGTCCTCCGGCTTGCCCTCGTACACCGTGGTTGCCGCGGTGATCGGGGTGCCGCGCTGCCAGCGCTTGACCACGCGCGGGTAGCCAGAGGTGGTCATCGAGCCCGGGCCGAAGTCGGTGTAGACGAACACGTTGTTCTGGTCGATCCAGCCCAGGCCGCCCTTGGCCTCGGCACGGAAGAAGCCGTCCTTGATCCAATCCTTCGTGGAGATGTCGAACTCGCGGGTGACATCGGCGTCAGCGCCACCGCGCGACAGCGCGATCAGGCAGCGGGTGTATTCCGGGCGCAGGCAGTTGGCGCCGTGCCATACCCAGTTCTCACCCTCGGCCTTGTTCAGTGCGTCCAGGTCCAGCACGGTTTCCCACAACGGCTCGGCCTTGCGGTACTCGACCAGCGTCGTACGGCGCCAGACGCCGCGCTCATGCTGCTTGTCCTTCCAGAAGTTGTAGTAGTAATCGCCGATCTTCTGGACACCCGGGATCTTGGCGTCCGAATCCAGCACTTCGCGGATACCAGCCTCCATCGCCTTGAACTGCGGGGTCACGGCCAGGCGGCCTTCGGATTTGGCGTTCTGCTCCTTCACCCAGCCCAGCTGTTTGTCGCCGGTGACGTCTTCCAGCCAGGCGTACTTATCCTGGGAGTCGTCAGCCGCCATGGCGGCCCCGGCCAAGCCGGAAGAAAGCAGACCCGCCACAAGGCAGGCAGAAGTGAGTCGAGACATGTTGGCTCCATGCAGTCATAAGCCGCGAACGCTAACACAGCCCCCTGCCCACCCCCACGTGTCGAAGGTCAGGCCGCCTGTGGCAGGCGGCGCCGGGCCGGGCGACGACCACGGGTGGCCTGCGGGCCGCGCTTACGCGGCTTGGTGTGGCGATTCCGCCATGCTGCGGGTAGGCGAAAGCGGTACAAGGCCCACCAGGCGCTCAGTGGCATGCCCAGCAGCCACAATGGCAGCCAGCCGATCCAGTCACTGTGGCCGCGCGCCGCTGGCCACACCAGCACCAGCGCCAGGCCAGCCAAGGCTACCTGTCTGACGCAGCGCAACACCTGCGGGTCGGGCGCTTCGGGCGCGTTACGGCGGGATGACGATGCGAGCGGCTTGGTCATGACGTTCTCCGGCAACATGGCTGTGTTGGAGTGCATCCTCGGCGGCCGCCATCTCACAGACTGCGACCTGCCATTGACGGGCGTATCGCTGCCCGTCGAACATGCAACCCTGACCTTCATAGGTGCCAAACCCGTAATGCGACCGATTCCCGTCTTTGTGTCCGCCATGTTGTTGAGTCTCGCCCTGCCTCTGAGCCCGGCTTTTGCACAGGAGGCTGCTCCGGCGGCAACGACGACGGTGGAGGGAATCGCCGAGGGCCCGATTGACCTGCAGCGCTTCATGGGCCGCTGGTATGTGATCGGCCGGGTGCCCAACTTCATCGAGCGCGGCCATGTAGCCAGCGTCAACACCTATACCCTGCGCGACGACAACAAGGTTTCGATCAAGTATCAGTTCCGCGATGGCTTTGCCGAGCCCGAAGATGAAATCGAAATCCGCGCCAAGGTCGACGAAGACAGTGGCAACCGTCGCTGGCGCACCTGGTTCTACCGTGTAGTGCCCACTCGCTCGCGCATTCTTGAGGTTGCCCCGGATTATTCGTGGGCGCTGATCGGCTACCCAGGCCGCGAGATGGCATGGATCTTCGCCCGCGAACCGGACATGGACAACGCCACCTACCGCCAGCTGGCAACGCGCCTGCGTGACAAGTACGACGTCAACACCGACAAGCTCAAGCGCGTACCGCAGCACCCGCAGCAGGTGGACAAGCTGGGCTTTGAAGTCCCGAACAAGAAGTAACAGGGCCGGTTTGATACTGCTGTTGTAGGAGCGGCGTAAGCCGCGAAGCTGATATCGCTGCAGCCTGCGAAGAGCTTACCCCTCCCCACCCCTCCCCTCCGCCTTCGGCGCAAGGGAGGGAGCAACGCGTAGCGCCGAGCCATGCTCGGCAGAGGCTTTACCGGTAATGCCCCCAGCCGAGCATGGCTTGTATGTTCCTCCCGGCTCCTACGAGGTATGTAAGAGCTAGGGTGGAGGGACCGTCAACATGATATCTGCGGGTACCAGCCGACAGACGAGCC